>CAYMFP010000166.1:0-7176 GCA_964389385.1 uncultured Phycisphaeraceae bacterium
AGGTCCACCTCGTTGTCCGGCTGGAAGAGCACGATCGGCCCGTCCTCCCGCCGCGTCGCGAAGAACGGCTCCGCCGCCCGCGTCACCGCCTCCATCCACACCCGCGCCTCCGACCGGTACGCCTCCGAGATCCGCGGCAGCCCGACCACGCGGTCCGGCACGCCCGCGTTCGTCCATTCGGCGTAGATGAACGGCCCGGGGCGGAAGAAGACGCGCAGCCCCGCCTCCTCCGCCAGGCGCAGGAAACCGATCAGGTCCCGCGCCGGGTTGCTCGAGCCGTCGAAGTCGAATCGCCCCGGCTCCAGCTCGTGGTACTCCCACGGCACGTAGACGCCGATCATCGAGAGCCCGGCTCCGCGCGCGCGATCGAGCACGCGGCGCCACCGCCCCGGGTTCAGCCGCCAGTAGTGGACCTCGCCCGAGAGCACCGGGACCCGCCGCCCCCGCACCAGAAGCTCCCCGTTCCGGATCTGCACCGCACGCGACGCTTCGCCCATGCCGGCACTCTACCGCGGCGGCCCACGGGCGTGGCGTCCGCCCCTCCCGCCGGGATTCCCTACGCTCCCCCCATGTTCTCCCTGACCGTCGAGCACACCTTCTCCGCCGCCCACGCCCTCGTCATCTCCGGGGCCCAGGAGCCCCTCCACGGGCACGACTTCCACGTCACCGTCACCGTGGAGGGCCTCGGCGAGAACCCCCTCGACGCCGACGGGCTCCTCTGCGACTTCCACACCGTCCACGACGTCCTCAAGGCCGTCTGCGAGCCCTTCCACAACAACAACCTGAACCGGGTCGAGCCGTTCAAGAGCGGCCTGAACCCCTCGGCCGAACTCATCGCCAAGCACCTCTACGACCAGCTCGCCGCCCGCCTCGGCGCCTCCCTCGCCCCCAACGCCCGAGTCGCGAGCGTCCGCATCTCCGAGTCCCCGGGCTGCCACGCCATCTACGCCCCGCGGGCGTGATCGGAGCGGAACGCGAAGCCGCGAAGGGCCCGAAGAGGAGGGATTGGAACGCAGAGAACGCGGAGGCCGCAGAGACGGGGCAGAGCAGAGAAGTCAGCGCTCGGTGTGCGGCGGCGCGAAGGGGGCCTGCGGGGCCAAGCAGGCACGGGCTGGTCCGAGACCTTGCTTACGGCGCCGGCGCGACGCGGCCACCCCACCCGCTCTACCCGTCCCACCCGCTCCACCCGATCCCCAACCCTCTGCTCTGCGCCCTCCGCGTCCTCTGCGTTCCAAACTCTTCTCTTTGCCCTCTTCGCGACCGGCCGCGTCTTCGCGTTCCACCCCCCGGAACCCCTCGCCGGACCCGCACATCGTCCATACGCTCACCCATGGCCCAGATCGCCCCGTCCACTTCGGCCCATCCGCCGGCGACCGAGCCTGCCCCGCCCGCGCCTTCTTACTTCAACCGCGACCTCTCCTGGCTGGAGTTCAACCGCCGCGTCCTCGCCCAGGCCGTCGACCCCCGCGCCAACGCGCCGCACCCCCTGCTGGAACGGGTGAAGTTCCTCGCCATCTTCTCCTCCAACCTCGACGAGTTCTTCCAGAAGCGGGTGAACCTCCTCCGCGAGCGCGCCCGCGAGCCGGGCGGGCCCGAGCGCACCACGCCGGACGGGCGCACGATCCGCCAGACGCTGGACGAGATCCGCCGCACCGTCCTCGAGATGCAGCACCAGCAGGCCGAGTGCTGGGAGCGCGAACTCCGCCCGGCCCTCGCCGAGGAGGGCATCCGCGTCGTCGGCTACGCGGACATCGACCCCGCCGACCGCCGGCGCCTCGACGCCTGGTTCATGACCGACGTCTTCCCGATCCTCACCCCCCTCGCCGTCGACCCCGGGCACCGGTTCCCGTTCATCAGCAACCTCTCGGAGAACCTGGGGATCCTGCTGAGCAAGCCGGGGCGGCAGTCGCGGCTGTTCGCGCGGGTGAAGATCCCGAGCGTGCTCCCGCGGATGGTGCACCTCGAGCGGGTGCTCGACCCCGCCGGCGCCGCGCGGGCGCCCTCCAGGGAATCCCCCGCCCGCTTCATCCCCCTCGACGAGCTGATCCTCAACAACCTCGACGACCTCTTCCCCGGGCTCGAGGTCCGCGGCGTGCTCCCCTTCCGCGTCACCCGCGCGGCCGACGGACGCCCCGCCGGCGAGGGCGACGACCAGGGCGACGCGAGCGAGGCCCGGCAGTTCATCGACGAGGACGACGCGGACGACCTGCTCGAGGCCGTGGAGAGCCAGCTCCGCGCCCGGCGGTTCGCCTCGGTCGTCCGGCTCGAGGTCGCGCCGGACCCGCTGCGCCCGATCCTGGACTTCGTGGTCGAGGAGCTGCAGCTCGAGGACCAGGACGTGTACGTCCGCCCGGGCCCGCTGGAGTACCAGGACCTGTTCGAGCTGGTGAACCTGCCGCGCCCGGACCTGAAGCACAGGACCTACCGCGCGGTGATCCCCCCGGCCCTGCGCGACGAGCACGGCGGGCGGGCCCGCGACATCTTCGCCCGCATCCGGCGGAAGGACATCCTCCTCCACCACCCGTACGAGTCGTTCGACGACTCGACGGAGCACTTCATCGAGTCCGCGGCCGAGGACCCGGACGTGCTCGCGATCAAGCAGACGCTCTACCGCACGAGCCGGGACTCGCCGTTCGTCGCCTCGCTGATCAAGGCGGCCGAGAGCGGCAAGCAGGTCGCCTGCCTGGTGGAGCTGCGGGCGCGGTTCGACGAGGCGAAGAACGTGGAGTTCGCCAAGCGGCTCGAGGACGCGGGCGTGCACGTCGCCTACGGCATCGTCGGGCTCAAGACGCACTGCAAGTGCTCGCTCGTCGTGCGCCGCGAGACGGAGTTCCCGGACAACGAGCCCGGCGCCCGCGGCTCCACGGTGCTGCGCACCTACTGCCACATCGGCACCGGCAACTACCACTCGCACACGGCCCTGCTCTACACGGACCTCGGGCTGTTCACCTGCAACCCCGCGATCACGCAGGACGTGGTGCACCTGTTCAACCGCCTGACGGGGCACTCGGCCGCCACGCCGTACGGGCAGCTCCTCGTCGCGCCGCAGAACATGCGCGATCGCTTCCTCGAGCTGATCGACCGGGAGATGGCCCACGCCCGCGCGGGGCGCCCGGCGCGGATCGTCGCGAAGATGAACGCGATGGAGGACCGCGCCCTGACCCGCAAGCTCTACGAGGCGAGCCAGGCGGGGGTCGAGATCACGCTGATCGTCCGCGGGTTCTGCTGCCTGCGCCCCGGCGTGCCCGGGCTGAGCGACAACATCCGCGTCGTCTCGATCGTCGGACGCTTCCTCGAGCACTCCCGCATCTTCCACTTCGGCAACGGGAGCGGGGATCCGGTGCAGGGCGACTTCTTCATCGGCTCGGCCGACTGGATGTACCGCAACCTCACCGACCGCGTCGAGGCGATCTGCCCGGTGCTGGACGCGGACGCCAAGCGACGCCTCGCGCGGATCCTCGAGGTCAACCTGCGCGACCACGCCCGCGCCTGGGACCTGAACCCCGACGGCTCCTACACCCCCCGCCTCCCGCCGGACGACGCCGAGGACGGCACGCCGGAGAAGCAGGGCTCGTTCCTGACCTTCATCGACGAGGCCCAGCAGAGCTGAGCCGCCGCGGCCGTGCGCCGGGGCTCAGCTCTCTTCCATGCGGCCGTAGGCGACCGGCTCGCGCGCCGGCCCGGGGCCGCGGACGCCGGTGATCGCGCGGACGATCCGCTCCGCGTGCACGTGGCTCGTCTCGATGAAGACGCGGGCCCGCGTCTGCGTGCCGCCCACGGCCGTGCCGCAGACGTAGACGCCCGGCACGTTCGTCTCCATCGTCTCCGCGTTGTGGGCGGGGCGCCGCTCCCGGTGCTCGAGGCGGACGCCGAGCTGCTCGAAGAGGGACTTGTCCTGCACGTACCCCGTCAGGAGCAGCACGTCGTCGGCCTCGACGCGCTGGGGCGTGCCGACGAGCGCGTCGCCGCCCGGGCGGAAGCCGGGGTCCTCGTGCTCGGGCGAGGAGCCGTCCCACGCCTCGGGCTCGTCGTCGAGCGGACCGGCCTCGGCGAGGTCGGCCCACCCCTCCCCGATCGCCCGGACCGCCGTCCTGGGGTAGAAGGTCATCCGCCCCTTCTCGATGAGCCACTTCAGCTCGGGCAGGAGCCAGTACTTGATCCGCTTCTCGTCGAACTCCGCCCGCCGGTAGCTGATGGCGACGTCGACGCCGATCCGCTGGAGGCGGATCGCGGCCTCGGCCGCGGAGTTCTTGCCGCCGACGATCAGCACCCGACGCCCGACGTAGCGGTGCGGATCCTCGAAGTAGTGCGAGACGTGCGGGAGGTCCTCGCCGGGGACGCCCAGGCGGCGGGGGGCGTGCATGTCGCCGATCGCGAGGACGACGCGGCGGCAGCGGATCGTCTCCGGGACGGGGCCGCCCGCTGGGCGGGCGCCGCGGCGTTCCTCCTCCGGGCCGCCGACGCCGGCCGGGCTGCGGACGACGCCGAGTTCGAACCCGTCGCCCGCGCGGCGGGCGGAGACGACGCGGCGGAAGGTCTCGACCCTCAGCCCGTGGGCCGCGACGACGGTGCGCAGGTAGGTGAGGTACTCCTCGCGCGTGGCCTTGTCCTGCGCCGGCGTGGCGAGGGGGACGCCGGCGATCTCGATGCGCTCGGGGCTGGAGAAGAAGCGCGTGCCGGGGGCCCACCACGTCATCGTGTGCCCGATCGGGCCCGCGTCGAGCTGGATGTAGGGGTGCCCGGCCCGCCTGAGACCGGCGGCGACCTCCAGCCCGATCGGCCCGGCGCCGACGATGACGGTGTCGGTGGTGCGCATGGGGAAGGGTAGGGGAGAGGCGTCGGGAGGCGGAAGGCGGCATTCGGGAATCGGCAACCGGCAACCGGCAACCGGCAACCGGCAACCGGAAAGCAGAACCCGAATGCCGAATGCCGGATGCCGATTCCCGGTTCCCGGTTCCCGGTTCCCGGTTCCCGCGCTCAATGCCTTGCATCCGCCGCGCCCGGCGGGCGAAGCGCTCGCGCACGCTCCCTGCTTCCGGAGACTTCACATGCCGAACAAGAAGAACGACGACCTGCCGCGCGCCTGGTCGGGCAAGGACAAGCGGAAGTACGAGCACATCAAGGAGGGGTACGAGGAGCGCGGCACGCCGGAGCGGCGCGCCAAGCGGATCGCCGGGCAGACGGTGAACAAGGGACGCCGCGAGGAGGGGCGGACGAAGGAGCAGGCCTCGGGCGGCTCGTCCCCCCGATCGTCGGCGGGCCGATCGGCCGGGCGGGCGAACGCGCGCGGGGCGTCCGGCTCGCGCTCGGGGCGTTCCGGGGCCGGGTCGCGGGCGTCGTCCTCGGGCTCATCCGGCCGCTCGGCCGGGGGGCTGGAGCAGAAGCCCAAGGCCGAGCTGTACGACATGGCCAAGCGCCGGGACATCGGCGGGCGCTCGAAGATGAACAAGCAGCAGCTCGTGCGGGCGCTGCGGAAGGGATGAAGAGGGGGCGGGGGCCGGCGTTCGGGAATCGGCATTCGGGAATCGGCAACCGGCATTCGGCAACCGGAAAGAGAATCCGATTGCCGAATGCCGATTCCCGGTTGCCGGTTCGCGGTTGCCGGTTCGCGGTTGCCGAATGCCGGTTCCCGGTTCCCGCCTCCCACCCTCCTCACGCCTCGTTCATGTGGGCCGGGTCGGCGCGCTCGGGGTCGTGCGCGCCGGCGAAGCGGATCACGAACGGCATGAGCAGGCTCTGCCCGACGAGGCTGACGAGGACGACGACGAAGGCCACGGGGACGAGGAAGCCGCGCAGCTCGCCCGGCGGGAGCCCGAGGACCAGGGCGAGCGAGAGGCTGCCGCGGATCCCGGCGAACCAGATGACGTGCTTCCAGCCCTTCGGCCAGTCGGGCTTGGCGAGCATCACCGTCGGGTAGACGAGCAGGGCCCGGGCGAGGAAGAGGGCCGCGAGCACCGCGCCCGCGCACAGGAGCACGTCCGGCGAGAGGAGGCGGGCGGGCCCGCCGATCGAGGGGTCGCTGAGCTCGAAGCCGATGAGCAGGAAGAGGATCGAGTTCACGACGAAGTCGATCGAGTCCCAGAAGCCGGTGAGGGTCTCGCGGGTGCGCGGGCTCATGCCGAGCACGGTCCCGTAGTTGCCCATGATGAGGGCGGAGATCACGACCGCGATCACGCCCGAGCCCCCGCTGCTCTCGGCGAGGACGAAGGATCCGAAGGCCAGCGCGATCGTGATGCCGACCTCGAGCGTGTGGTCCTCGATCTGCTTGAGCAGCCAGAAGGCGATCAGCCCGAGCCCCAGGCCGAAGATCGTGCCGAGCCCCGCGACGCGGACGAACTCCATCGCCACCTCGGCCGGGGTGACGCGGGCCTGCTCCGCGAGGGATTCCTCCTGCGCCGCGCCGGCGTCGCCGGCGTGCCCCGCGCCGGAGGCCTCGCCCGCCGCCGCGACGAGGGCTTCCCCGACGGCCGCTTCCGCCTCGACGACGCGCTCGATCTCGACGAACGCCCGGTGCTCCCCGGGCCCGGCGTCCGCGGGCGCGTCGCCGATCGTGGCGCCGCCCAGCATGCCCGCGGCGACGCCCGCGATGATCGCCCCCTTGAGCACGCCGTAGAACGCGACGCAGGTGCCGTCGTTGAAGAGGCTCTCGCCCTCGACGACGGTCTTGAGCTTCTCCGGCACCCCCGCGGCCTTGAACGCGGCCATGACGCTGATGGGGTCCGTCGACGCCATGACGACCCCGAGGAGCAGCGCCACCGTCCAGGTGACGTTCTCCTCGCCCAGGGCGGCGGCGAGGAACGGGCGGGCGAGCACCGCGATCAGCCCGGTGGTGATGAGCACCCCCGGCACCGCGAGGACGAGCACCACGAACCAGGCGCGGCGCAGGTGGTCCAGGTCCGTGTGCAGCCCGGCCTGGAAGAGCAGCGGCGGGAGGAAGAGCAGGAGGACCAGCTCCTCGGACAGGTACGCCCCCTCCGGCGCGGCGCCCATGATCGCGATGAGCAGCCCGACCAGGACCAGGGCGATCGTGTACGGCAGGCGGACGTACTTGACCGCGATGCCCACGGCCGAGGCGATGGCGAGCATGCCGACGACGAGGTGGACCGCGTGGTGGACGGGGCCGTGTTCTCCGGTGACCGCGAGCATCTGCTGCAGCATGGGGCGAGTGTACCCGGC
>CAYMFP010000167.1:0-7151 GCA_964389385.1 uncultured Phycisphaeraceae bacterium
GGGGGTGGGGGTGGGGAGGCTGGGGAGGGGGTCAGGGCCGAGGGCGGGAACGGGGCGGGGGAGGCGGACGCCCCAGTCCGCACGTCGCGCCGCAAGCCCGCGTGAAGCGGGGCGGCGATGCGGTCGATACGTCGCCCGCCGGTCCGCTCGCCCGGGCCGCGTCGGGAGATCAACCATGTCGGCACACGCGGAACAGGCGGCGGTCGCGGGAAGCGGCGTCGGGACTGATCAGCTCCAGCTCGTGACGTTCGAGGTCGGCGAGGAGGAGTTCGCGGTGGACATCCTGCGGGTGCAGGAGATCAACCGCATGATGGAGCTGACGCGGGTGCCGCAGAGCCCGCCGGACGTGGAGGGGGTCATCAACCTCCGCGGGCGGATCATCCCGGTGCTGGACCTGCGCAAGCGGTTCGGCATGGTGGTCGGCGAGCGGAACGAGCAGAACCGGATCGTGGTCGTCGAGGTGCACGAGCGGACGATCGGGTTCGTGGTGGACCGCGTGCACGAGGTGCTGCGGATCGACCGCGGGATCGTGGACACCGCGCCGGCGATGTGCTGCTCGATCGAGTCGGACTTCATCGCGGGCGTCGGCAAGCTGGACGACCGCCTGCTGATCCTGCTGGACCTGGAGCGACTCTTCGCCGCGGAGGCGTCCTCGCTCGCGGCGGCCGCGTAGGCCCCGCCCGACCCGGCGCGATCGCCCGCGCCGGGACTCCGCCCGAAGAGGAGCCCGCATGCCCCCGCCCGCCACGCAAGCGTCGCCCGCGCCCGCCCCCACCCCGTCCCCCGCCGCCGGTCCCGCGAAGTCGGCGATGTCCGACCAGCAGTTCCGCGAGCTGCGGGACATCATCTACCGGAGGTCGGGGATCCACTTCCCGGACGCGAAGAAGTACGTCCTGGAGTCGCGGCTGGGCCACCGGCTGCGCGAGCTGAACATCGACACGTTCGACCAGTACATCGCCCTGCTCTCGATCGGTCCGTACCAGAACGACGAGTTCCAGGAGATGTTCAACCGGATCACGATCAACGAGACGAGCTTCTTCCGCAACGAGCCGCAGCTCGAGGTGTTCGAGAAGCGCGTGCTGCCGGAGCTGCTGGAGAAGCGGGCCCCGACGAAGCGGCTGCGGATCTGGTCGGCGGCGTGCTCGACGGGCGAGGAGCCGTTCACGATCGCGATGATGGTGCACCGGACGCTGGGGCTGCGGCTCGCGGACTGGCGCATCGAGATCCTGGGGACGGACATCTCCGAGCGGGCGCTGAACGTGGCGAACTCGGGCGTGTACACGCCCTACGCGATGCGCACCACGCCGGACCTCGTGAAGCGGCGGTACTTCAAGGAGAAGGGCGCGTCGTTCGAGCTGGTGCCCGAGGTGCGGCAGATGGTCAGCTTCGAGCTGCACAACCTGCGCGACCGCCTCGCCGCGAAGCGGCACGGGATCTGGGACGTGATCTTCTGCCGCAACGTGATGATCTACTTCGACACGGAGATGAAGCGTCAGGTGGTCTCGATGTTCGGCGAGCTGCTCGCGGACGACGGGACGCTCTTCATCGGGCACTCCGAGAACATCCGCGACGTGAGCACGGCGTTCATCCCCATGGTCCAGAGCCACGCGTTCGCGTACCGCAAGGGCTGAGGACGCGCCCGCCGAACCACGCACACCCGGGCGCGGGAACGCGCCCGAGGAGGCCCGAGACGTGCCCGCTCAAGACTTCGACCCAGAGATCCTGCAGGACTTCCTGACCGAGTCGGGCGAGCTGCTCGACGAGCTGGAGGGCGACCTGGTCCGCCTCGAGGAGGACCCGGCCGACCCGGACATGCTCAACAAGGTCTTCCGGGCGCTGCACACCATCAAGGGCTCCGCGTCGTTCCTCGCGCTGACGAACCTCGTGGCGATCGCGCACGCGGCCGAGTCCGCGCTCAACGCCGCCCGCGGCGGGAGCGTCCGCGTCGACCGCGCCGTCATGGACATGCTCCTCGCGGCGGTCGACGTCCTCAAGGAGCAGATGGGCCAGCTCGCCGCGGGGCAGGAGCTGGTCGCCGCGGACCCGGAACTCGTCCGCGGGCTCGCGGCCGTGGGCGAGGGCATCGCCCCGCCGGGCGGCGAGCCCGTTCCCGCGGGCGTCGAGCGCGCCCCCGAACCCGCCGCCGAGGCCGCACGCCCGGCCGCGGCGGCGCCGCCTCCCGCCGAGACCGCGCCGCCCGCGGCGCCGTGCCCGTCGGCGGACGACGCCCCGGGCGAGGCGCCGATGAACCTGGGCGGCGCGCAGGCCGAGCTGTTCGAGCCGTTCGTCGCCGACGTCGAGCAGACGCTCGCCTCGATCGGCGAGCACCTGGCCCGGCTCGGCGACGCGGCGGCGGCGAAGGCGGCGCAGGAGAACGCGAGCGATCTCGCGGGCGAGCTGGCGACGACGGTGGAGTTCTTCGAGTTCCGCGCGATGTCGCGGCTCGTCGCGGCGCTGCGGGTCGGGCTGACGGGCCTGGGCGCCTTCGACGCGCCGACCGACGTCCTGCTGCTCCCGCGGCTGGAGGCCGTGCACCAACTGCTGCTCCGGCAGGCCGAGGGGCTCGCGTCCAAGCGCCTGCGCGTCTTCCCGGACGGGCTGCTCATCGCGCGGGTGGAGGCGCTCGCCGCGGGCGAGACGGAGGGCATCCCCCCGGCCGCGGACGCCGAGGCGGCGCTGGCGGCCGACGGGGTCGCCACGGGAACGCCGGCGGGCCCCGAGCCCGCGGCGGAGGAGATCGCCCCGGCGCCGGAGGCGACGGCCGTCGAGGCCGTGGAACGCGCGAGCGAACTCGTCGCCGAGCTGGCGGCGCAGGCCGCCCCACCCCCGGCCCCACCCTCCGCCCCATCCCCCACCCCTCACCCCGCCTCCCATCCCGCTTCCGGGCCCGCGGCCGCCGCCGCGGCGAGCGCGGAGCACGACGACCCGAAGGGCGAGCGCCGCGGCGGCGCGGCGGCGCCGGAGCAGACGATCCGCGTCGAGGTCGGGCGGCTCGAGTCGCTGATGAACCTCGTCGGCGAGCTGGTGCTCCAGAAGAACCGCATGTCGGCGCTGGCCCGCTCGCTGGCCTCCGTCGAGACGGTGAACCAGGACCTGGCCGAGGCGTTCGCGCTCGCGGCGGGGAACCTGGACCGCGTGACGGGCGACATGCAGGTGGCGGTGATGCGCACCCGCATGCAGCCGCTGGAGAAGCTGTTCGGCAAGTACCCGCGGCTGATCCGCGACCTGGCGGCGAAGACGGGCAAGAAGATCCGCCTCGTGGTGGAGGGCGGCGAGACCGAGGTGGACAAGTCGGTCATCGAGGAACTCGGCGACCCGCTCGTGCACCTGATGCGCAACTCCGCCGACCACGGGCTCGAGCCGCCGGAGGAACGCCTCGCGGCGGGCAAGGACGAGTGCGGCACCATCACGCTCCGCGCGACGCACGAGGGCAGCCACGTGCGCCTGATCGTCGCCGACGACGGGCGCGGGCTCAGCCGCGAGCGCATCGGGCGCAAGGCCGTCGAGAAGGGCCTGACCACGCCCGAGCAGCTCGCGCAGATGTCCGACCGCGAGGTCTACCGCTTCGTCATGGCCGCGGGCTTCTCCACGGCCGAGCAGGTGAGCGACCTCTCCGGTCGCGGCGTGGGGATGGACGTCGTCCGGGCGAACATCGAGAACATCAAGGGGACGATCGACCTGGCGAGCGACCCGGGCAGGGGCACGACCATCACGATCACGATCCCGCTCACGGTGGCGATCATGCCGGCGATGATGGTGGCGATCGGGCCGGAGGTGTACGCGGTGCCGCTCGGCAGCATCGTGGAGATCGTGCGCCCGGAGGCCGACCGCTCGTCGACGATCGGCGGGAGCCCGGTGATCCGCCTCCGGGACCGGGTGCTGCCGCTGCTGAGCGGGTCCGCGATGTTCGGGGTGCCGCCGGAGCGCCGGGGCGAGGAGCCGCTGGCGGTGGTCCTCCAGGCGGGGGAGCAGACGGTGGGGCTGCTGGTCTCGCGGGTGATCGGGCAGCAGGAGATCGTGATCAAGCCGCTGGACGGCGTGGAGGCGCAGGGCCCCGTAAGCGGCGCAACCGTCAGGGACGATGGGGGCGTTTCCCTCATTGTCGACGTCGGCGAGGTGATCCGTTCGTCCCGCTGAGCGGACGGACCGATCGGACGAGCAACAGCCAGGTGCGCGGGGCGGCAGGCGTCGCGCGGAGGACTCCGATGGACCCGAGTTACATCACTCCGTTCGTGGTGAGCATCCAGAACGTCTTCTCGACGATGCTCCAGCTCCCCGTGACGGTCAACGACCCGCGCCTGAAGAGCGCCAGCGAGCCGACGCACGACGTCTCGGGCATCATCGGGATGTCGGGGGACGTGGTGGGGAGCGTGATCCTGAGCTTCCCGTCCGAGACGGCCTCCTCGCTCGTCGCCCTCTTCTGCGGCGAGCAGCACGCCCCGGACTCGCCGGACTTCGCCGACGCGATCGGCGAGCTCGTCAACATGGTCTCCGGCGGCGCCAAGTCGATGTTCCAGGGCAAGAGCGTCTCGATCTCCTGCCCGAGCGTCATCATCGGCAAGGACCACTCCGTGGCCCGCCAGACCGACATCCCGTGCGTCTGCATCCCGTGCGTCACGGACTGCGGCGAACTCACGATCGAAGTCGCGATCCGCGTCACGGAAACGGCGCGCAAGCCCGCGCAGGCCGCCAGCGTCGCCTGACCCCCCACAGACGAGAGGCCGGAGCACTCGCCATGCGCATCATGCTCGTCGACGACTCGAAGACCATGCGGAACATCCAGAAGTCCGTGCTGCGCCAGCTCGGGCACGACCAGATCGAGGAGGCGTGCGACGGACAGGACGCCCTGTCCAAGGTGCACGCCTTCCAGCCCGACCTGATCCTGGTCGACTGGAACATGCCCAACATGGACGGGCTCACGTTCATCAAGCAGTTCCGCCAGCAGAACAAGACCACCCCGCTCATCATGGTCACGACCGAGGCCGAGAAGGCCCGCGTCATCGAGGCCATCAAGGCGGGCGTGAACAACTACGTCGTCAAGCCCTTCACGCCGGACATCCTCCAGCAGCGGATCACCGAGACGCTCGCCCGCTGCGCCGGCGTGGCGGCCTGAGGCCGCGCCGGGCCGCGCCCGACGCCGGACCGGAGAGCCAGCCATGGGCGCCCACGACGCCGAGCCGCACATCCGGGTGAGCATTGCGCCCGACCGCCTCGCGGCGACGGCGTCGATCGCCCCCGGGTGCCCGGCGTCGCTGCTGACGCCCGAATCCGTCGCGGCGGTCCTCCGCTCGCGCGAGGTCCAGCCCGCGCGGATCGACGCCGAGGCGATCGCGGACCTCGTCGACCGCGCCCGGGCCGCCCCCGACGCGCCCGCCGAGGCCGTCGTCGCCCGCGGCATCCCGCCGACGCCGGGCGACGACGGGCGGTTCGAGCCGGACCCGCCGATCCTCGAGGAACTCGCGCGGGCCGCGGCCGTCCGCACCTCCGGCGAGGAACGCCGCCACGACCAGCCCCCGCCCGCCGACGGCACGGGCGACGGCGACTACTACTCGCGCTCCGGCTTCGTCGTCGTCCCCGCCGGGCGCCGCCTCGGCGTCATCGTCCCCCCCACCGCCGGCGAGGACGGCACGGACGTCCTCGGCCGCGCCGTGCCCTCCAAGCCCGGGCGCGAGGCGTCCGTGCGCATGGAGGGCGCCGCCGCGGACGGGGACGGGAACGTCGCCGCGACGATCGCCGGCGTGCTCACCCTCCGCGTCGGCGAGATCGTCGTCTCCCCCGATCTCGAGGTCGACGGCTCCGTCGACTTCTCCGCCGGCAACATCGACTTCCCCGGCGACGTCCGCGTGCGCGGCGGCGTCCGCGACCGCTTCTCCGTCGTCGCCGGCGGCTCCATCGACGTGCGCGAACTCGTCGAGGCCGCGACGCTCGTCGCCGGGCGCGACATCACCCTGCACGTCGGCATGGCCGGGCGCGAGAAGGGCTCCCTCCAGGCCGGCCGCGACCTCACCGCCCGCTACCTCGACGGGTGCCGCGCCCGCGTCGGCCGCCACTGCCGCGTCGACCGGGAGATCGACAAGTCCTCCATCGACATCGACGGCGAGATGGACTCCCCCCGGTGCTCGCTCCGCGGCGGCGCGATCCGCGTCGCCGGGCTCTGCCGCCTCGGCGAGATCGGCGGCGAGGCCGGCGTGGAGACGGCCGTCTACATCGGCGTCCTCGCCGAACTCGAGGACCTGCTCCGCCAGGCCGACGAGCTGCGCCCCGCGATCGAGCGCCGCGCCGCCGACGCCCGCGAGAAGCTCGATCAGCTCCGCCACAACGCGCGGCGCCTCCCGCCCGCCCTCGCCGAGCAGATCACCGAGCTGGAGTACGAGGCGAACAGCACCGGCACGCTCGTCCACCGCCTCGACGCGTGCTGCGAGCGCCTCCAGCGCGAGTACGCCCAGGCCTCCGAGCCCGTCCTCGAGGTCATGCGCCTCGTGCACCCCGGCGTCCGGGTGCTCGTGCGCGGCTGGGCCGTCGAGTTCCGGGAGGAGGTCCGCGGCCCCCTCCGCCTGACGGTCACGGCCGACGGCGCCCCCCTGCTCGTCGACCCCCGCACGGGCGAGGCCCTCCCGCACGGCAAGCGCCTCCGCGTCCACAAGGACCCGTCCGTCCGCCGCCTCCAACTGCCCGACGACCCGGCGCAGACGCTCGCCGCGTGATCCGGTATCATCCGCGGACCCGCGGTGCGGTACTCGTTCGGGTGACGGGTCCGGACACCGCGGCCCGGCCCGCCCGCGCCGCGTCCTCCCGGACCGGCCGACCGACCGGCGGGCCGGCAACCGCAACGGATGCTCGCAGATGTGGATGGACCGGCAACGACCCGCTCGGGGCGGTAGGCGTGCGACGGCCCGGTTCCGGCTGGCGGCGATCACCGCCGCGTCGGCCGGAGCGGCGGCCGCTCCTCTCATCGCGGCGGCGTTGCTCGCCCCCGCGCCCGAGCACACCTTCGTCCTGACGCCCACGGCCTGGGCCCCGCCCGCCACGCTGAGCAGCGAAAGCGCCGAGAAGCCGCGATCGGGCAGCGGGTAATTGCCGGGCGCGCCGACAGAGCCAAGAATTTCCACGGTGTTGCGCCGTCCGGGACGGTGCTGCAGCAGTACCTGTGC
>CAYMFP010000168.1:0-7135 GCA_964389385.1 uncultured Phycisphaeraceae bacterium
GAACGGCCCGCTCGCCAGGCGCCCCGGGCACAGCTCCAGCACCAGCGTGCGCGCCCCCCGGAAGGGTTTGACGCCCGCCAACGCCGCCGCGACTTCCGGAGCGCCGGCGTCCAGGGCCCGCTCGCCCAGCCGCTCCATCGCCGCCGAGACCAGCGCCCGGCCGGGCGCGGCGTCCGCGATCACGCGCAGGCCCAGGTCGCGCACCGAGGGGTCCACCTTCACGCACAGCGGCGTGGCGATCGGGTCCGCCTGCGGGCGCACCGGCACGTAGCCCAGCACCCCGCCGATCGTCCCCAGCGGGCTCGACACCTTGCACAGGTCCACGATCGACGACACCGCCTCGCGCCCCAGCACGCAGCCCGCCAGCCCCGGCGACGCCTGCGTGAACACGATCTGCTGGCGCGTCGGGTCCGCGAGGTGCCGCTCAACGCACGCGTCGAGCAGCCCGGCGTCGGCCAGGCACCAGTCCGCGCCCACCACCGCGCACGCGTCCACCCCGCGCCGCTCCATGACCTCCAGCACCGCCGCGGGGTCGAAGTGCTCGTCGAACACCGTCGTTTGACCGATCCCGCCGCGGTAGCAGTCCGCCCCGGGCGCCCGCGCCACGCCGACCGCCCGCGCCCGCTCGCGCCAGCGCCCACGGTCGCACGCCTCGATCGTCACCGCGCCCGACAGGCCCGCACGCTCCACCTGCGCCCGCGTCCGCTCCGGCTCCGGCGTCAGCACGCGCACGCCGCGCACCGCGCGGCAGCGCAGCACCCGCCCCAGCGTCAACGCCAGCGCGTCCCGCCCGTCCCAGACCGCCCGCCCCAGGTCGCGCCGCACGCCCAGTCCCGAGTAGTCGGGGTCGCACAGCACGAACACCTCCGCCACGCCGCGGACCTCAACCTCAGCCGCGCCGGCCTCCTGCTCGTCCCGCGTCTGGCGCGGACGCCGTCCGTCCAGCACCTCCAGCGCCACGCCGAACCGCCGCGTCATCTCCTCCGCGGCCTCGCCGATCCAACGCACGTTCTGAAGGTCGCGCTCCAACTGCATCCGCGGGCGCTGGGCGTCTTTCTCGTCGTGCATCCCGATCACGCGGTCCGCCTTGAACCGCTTCAGCACGCCCGTCTGGTTCAGGAACTCCACCATCCGGAAGCCCGGCTGGCGCCCGCACACCTCGTCGCGGCAGCGGTGCACCTCGCGCAGCAGGCCGTTCACGCGCCGCGCGTCCCCGAAGCAACCGAGGATCCGCTCCAGATAGCCCACCGCCCGCCGGCTGTAGCGCGCGATGTCGTCCGTCTGCCGGCGCACCATGTCCAGCCGCGCGCGGACCAGCGGGCGCACCGCCTCCGGGCTGCGCGCCTCGCCCTCCGTCGAGGGCAGGTTCGGCCTCGGCGCGTCGGCGTAGCGCTCCAGCGCCGCGCGCAGCGTCATCACCGTCGTGTGACGCTTCATCGCCCCGCCCTCGGTCGCGTCGATCACCGTCAGCCCGGCCTGCGTGTCCGCCTGGAAGTCCGCCTCGAACTGCGCCAGGTAGGTGGCCATCTGCTCGTCGGTGTACACCCGCCGCCCCGACTGGTCCGGCACCGGGCGCAGGTTGGCCCGCATCCGCGCCACCCGCTCCCACTCCAGCATCTCCAGCGAGCGCTCGGGGTTCAGCTCCCCCTGCCACACCCCGTGGATCGCCGCCCCCTCCGCGTAGTACTGCCCGTCGGTGAACGCCAGATCCTGCCCGATCATGACGACCGGGTCGCAGCCCAGGTGCCGCGCCAGCGCGTACGACAGGTGCGCCACCGTCGACCCCGGCCGCACCCACCCCATCACCCGAGACAGCTCCGGCCCCAGCAGGTCGTCCAGGATGCGCTCCTGCGTGCACAGGATCTCCCCCGGGAAGCCCTCCAGGATCGCCGGGTTCGCCTTCGGCTCCACCACCAGGCGCACGCCGCGCACGTCCTCCGGAGTCAGCCCCTCGTAGAACCGCCCGCTCATCTCGTGGTGGTCCAGCGCGGTCACGAAGTGCGGCCGGATGCCCGCCCGCAGCATGGGCTTGAGCACCGTCTGCGCCGCGATGATCACCACCCGGTCCCGCACCCCCGGCTCGCCCAGCACCGCCAGGTTCCGCCCCAGGCTCGGCCCCGCCGCCACCGTCACCGCCGCGCAGCCCCGGCACGAATCCTTCAAAGACGCGATGCCCGCGCACGACGCGTAGCGGTCCGCGTTCATCAGCATGTTCCGCAGCGTCACCGGCGCGTGCACCAGGGCCGTCACCACGTGCGTCCGCGTCGAACGCACCACCTCCCCCATCGTCCGCCCGAACCGCGCCGCCGCGTCCCCCAGCCGCGCCTTGCTCGCCGGGTGCTCCGCGATCCGCACCCCGATGGCCAGCAACGCCTCGAACCCGTTCATCGCCCGCGTCAGCCCGGCCGCGTCGTCCGCGTCCGTGGCGATCACGCACCGGTTCCGGCCCAGCCACGCGCTGTGGTCCACCCGCTCCAGCACCGCCCGCAGCAGCCCAAGGTCCGGCTCGAAGCACACGATCGCGGACTTCTCACCCATCCGCTCGTGCAGCGCCCGCAGGTGGTGCCCCAGCCCGAACCCCATCACGCACGCCACCGCGGCGTCGGTGAAGTCCACCGTCCCGGCGAACCGCTCCGCCTCCTCCGCCCCCCGGCGCGCGCTCGACAGCCGCCGCCCGTCCAGCGTGCCGGTCAGCAGCCCGTCCTGCCCACGCTCGAACCGCAGCCCGGCCCGCGCCGGCGCCCGGCGCAGGGCCTCCGCCAACGCCCGGTTCTTCGGGCCCAGCGCCGCCAGGTTGCGCTCGAACGTCGCCGCGTCCGGCGGCACGCCCATGTCCAGGGGCCCGGCCAGGCCCCCCAGCCCGGCCCCGGCGACGGCGCTGAGGTCGAAGGGTTTGGCGGATGAATGCATCGGTGCCCTCGGTTCCGCCCGGGCGCGCGGCGACGCCGCCGGAACCCCCGGACCCCCCTTGGATCGACCGGCCGGCCCGGCGATCTCCAGATTGCGACAACCCCCCTCGCCCCCCCGGGCGAATCATGGAACATGATCGGCATCACCCGCGCCTGGCTGCCCGCCCAGGTCTTCGAGCCCGCCTTCCCCTCCGTCACCGACGCCCCCTTCGTCGAGCGGTGGGTCACCGCCGGCGGGTGGGCCGGGGCCGCCGTCCTCGCCGGCCTGGGTGTCGTCGCTTACCTCGCCCTCGCCCGGGGCCCCCGCCGGCGCCTGGCCTTCCCCGCCGCCGCCATCCTCTGGGCCCTCGCCGCGGCGGTGGTGGGGGTGGACCAGTGGGTCGTCACGCCCCGCGAGCGCCTCCGCGCCGCCGCCGTCCGCCTCGTCGACGCCGCCGTCGCCGCCGACCGCGACGCACTCGCCAGCCTCCTGGAGCCCGACGCCCGCGTCCGCACCCGCTTCGCCTCAGCCGAGGGCCGCGACCGCGTCCTCGCCCTGACCGACCGCGTCCCCCCCATCCCCTCCCACCGCGTCCGCCGGGTCGAGACCGACCTCCGCGGCCCGCGCGTCGCCCGGACCCACCTCCGCCTCTCCGTCGAGTCCGACCTCCTCCCGAGATCCAGCATCTGGACGATCGAGTGGCGCCGGTCCGACGCCGAAGCCTGGCGGGCCACGCTCATCGAGCCCTACTGGATCCAGGGCTTCACCGACCCCGCCGGGCCCAGAAACCCCCACCCCCCCCCCACAGATGGAAAGGATAGCCACCACCCCGCGGGCCTGCAGGCGCGTCGTGGGGCCCATCTCCGTGCGCACCGTCTCGCGGATCCCCTCGCCGTTGAGCAAGTTGTAAGGATGCTTCCGCCGCGCCTCGCGCAACCGCGCCGACTCGATCGGCGGCTGGGTCGAGCCGTCGTGGTCGTCCTCGGAATACACGCCCACCGTCACCAGCGACATGTTGGGCCCGTGGTAGTAGAACGCCTGCTCCCCCTCCGCCCGCAGCAGCCGGGCCGCCCGCTCCGCCTCGCGCCGGAACGTCGCCAGCTCCTCCGCCGTCGGCTTGGCCCTGTCCGGCCGCGCGTACGCCCCGACCTGCAGCGTGTACGCCGCCTCCGAGGCGGAAAACCGCCGACGCACCGACCGCAAGTCCAGCTCGTCCGTCACCGGCCCGCCCGGCGACGCCGCCGGCGGCATCAGGATCGCAGAAGCGAACGGCGTCATCCCGCCCACAGACGCCTGACGCACCCGGCGCAGCCCCGCCTGCGCCTCCGGGTCCGCCGGATCGTCGTACCGCCCGTACGCGATCACCGCGCGCCGGTCGCGCACCGCCACGTACGCCTCCTGCAAACCCGCCGCGCGGACCGTCTCCAGCATCCGCTGCGCGTCGTCCACCCGGCCCGACGGCGCCGCCGCGACCAGCACCGACCACCACGCCGGCTCCACCGGCCCGGCATTCGTCCCCACCGGCTCGCTCGGCGCGAGCACCTCCGACGCCACCCGCGCGTACGGCTCCAGCGGGTCGTCCCGGTCCCCACCCCCGCCCCCGGCGCATCCCCAGAGCAGGGGAAGAATTACGACCGCGAGAGCCCCGCAAAGCCCAGCGCCATACCCGAACAAAGAAAAAACCGCGTTGGGAGGGCGATTTCCGGGCGACTTTCGGGATTCAAGGATTTTTTTCGCGGGTCCGGCCATTGGTTATTTCCTGTAAGCTGCTGACGAACAAAGGGTTCCGGACAATCGAACCGAGTTTGCGAAGTTTGGAGGGGGGGGAAATCAGGCGTCGATAGAACCTGCACGCAGGGAATACGAACCGACAACTATCCAATATGTAGTGTGTGCCGATGTGGTGGGCACAAGGGCACACGCGGATGGGAGGCTAGTCTTGATGTCTGAACTTTCACCGTTGACGATCGGGCCGGCGAGCCGTGCGGGACGGGTGGGGTCCCCCGGATCGTCGCGCGCCGGGTCGTCCGAGTCCAGCCGCACTCCGGGCCGGGATCGCGGCGAAGACCGGGTGGAGTTTTCCTCCCACGTCCAGTACCTGGTCGAGCTCAAAAAGGGCGGACCGGTGCGGATGGAACTGGTCAACCGCATCCGCGAACAGATCGCCGAAGGAACCTACGAAACCCCCGAGAAGCTCGAGCAGGCCATCGACGAACTGCTCAGCGACCTCGAAGACTGAGCCGATCCCCGGCCCAACTCCCGAGCCCGCGTCCCCGGACGCGGGTTTTTGTTGGACATGGGGTGATTTTCCGCGTTGGATTCCGCCCAACCCACGGCGCCCCCACGAGGCGCCGGGAACAGGCGTCCGGGATCCGCGGCGAAGGGGGCCGCGATCGGACGCCGGCACAGGAGGAACCCCATGACCGTTCGCACGCCCCGCGCTGTCGCTGTCCTTGCGCTCGCCCTGCTGGCCGGGTGCCGGAGCCCCGAAGCCCGCCTCTACGAGGGGATGGGCGCCCACACCCGCGCCATCACCACCGACTCGGCCGAGGCCCAGGCCTACTTCAACCAGGGCCTCCAGCTCACCTACGGCTTCAACCACGACGAGGCGATCCGCTCCTTCCTCGCCGCCGCGAAGCGCGACCCCCTCGCCCCCATGCCCTGGTGGGGCGTGGCCTACTGCCACGGCATCAACATCAACGACCCCGCGATGACCGAGCAACGCTCCCGCGACGCCTGGAACGCCCTGCAAGAAGCCCTCGCCCGCATCGACCGCGCCTCGCCCGTCGAGCGGGCCATGATCGAGGCCCTCGCCGCCCGCTACGAGTGGCCCGCCCCCGAGGGCCGCCGCCGCCTCGACGAGGCCTACGCCGAGGCGATGGGCCGCGCCCACCGGGCCTTCCCCGACGACGTTGACGTCGCCGCCCTCTACGCCGAGTCGCTGATGAACCTCCAGCCGTGGGACTACTGGACCCACGAGGGCGAGCCCAAGGGCCGCATCGAGGAGGTCGTCGCCGTCCTCGAGCACGCCCTGCGCCTCGACCCCGACCACCCCGGCGCCAACCACTTCTACATCCACGCCGTCGAGGCATCCAACGACCCCGACCGCGCCGTCCCCTCCGCCGACCGGCTCACCACGCTCGTGCCCGGCTCCGGCCACCTCGTGCACATGCCCTCGCACATCTACATCCGCGTGGGCCGCTACGGCGACGCGCGCCGCTCCAACGTCGCCGCGGTCGAGGTCGACCGAGACTACTTCAGGCGCGCCCCCAAGCCAGGCTTCTACGCCGTCTACTACGCCCACAACCTGCACTTCCTCGCCTACGCCGCCATGATGTCCGGCAACGAGGCCGAGGCCCTCCGGGCCGCCCGCGACCTCGAGGCCGACATGCCCCAACGCCCGCTCCGCGAGTTCGCCGGCCTCATCGACGGCGTCATGCCCACCGTCTTCCACGCCCTCATCCGCTTCGGCCGGTGGGAGCAGATCCTCCAAGAACCGGACTACCCGGAATGGCGCCCCGTCTCCCGCGCCGTGCGCGCCTACGCCCGGTCCATCGCCTGCTCCGCCCTGGGCCGCACCGAGCAGGCCCGCGCCGAGATGGCCGAGTTCGAGGCCCGCGTCGCCGAGGTGCCCGAGGGCTGGTACATCGTGCAGAACAAGGTCAGCGACGTCCTGCCCATCGCGCGCGCCATGATCCAGGGCGAGCTGCTCTTCCGCGAGGGCCGGCGCGACGAGGCCTTCGAAATCCTCCGCCGCGGCGTCGCCGCCGAAGACCGCCTGGTGTACGACGAGCCCCCGGGCTGGATGCTCCCCGTCCGCCACGCCCTCGGCGCCCTGCTCACCGCCGACGGCCGCTACGAAGAAGCCGAAGCCGTCTACCGCCAGGACCTCAAACGCAACCGCGACAACGCCTGGGCCCTCACCGGCCTCCGCCGAGCCCTCATCGCCCTCGGCCGCACGGAAGAAGCCGACGCCCTCGAACCCCGCCTCGAACAAGCCCTCGCCGACGCCACCATCCGCCCCACCTCGTCCTGCCTCTGCGAACCCTGAAAACAGCCCCAACCCCAACCCCCAAAGCCCCGCCCCCACGCGGGGCTTTTTCCATGCCCGGCCCGCGCGCCTGCCCCCGGCTTCTCCCTTTCGCCCCCGGAAGGGGCTCAACCCCCAAGCCCAACACCACCTCCGGCAGAAAAATCGCCCGACCTACCACCCCTGCGCGCCGTTTCGTGGACCTACGCCCCTTCC
>CAYMFP010000169.1:0-7131 GCA_964389385.1 uncultured Phycisphaeraceae bacterium
CGCCCACTCCCTACCCGCCTCGTTCCACCTCCCCCACTGCGGCTCCGCTCCACGCCACCCCGGTTCACCCAATCACCCCGGACCCAACGAACAACACCCTTGAGGGAAGGATCGACGAGATGACGCACGGCATGAAGCGGCGGACTGGTGCTGAGCTGGGCGCGGCGGCGGCGCTGCTGGGCGCGTGCGGGCTGGCGTGCGCGGCCCCCGAGGTGCGGGTGACGAAGGACAACACCGTCATCGACCGCTCGTGCGTGGTGGTCATCCCCGAGGGGACGATCATCGAGGACGCGGACGGGAACGGGGTGCTGCACATCCGCGGGGAGGGGATCACGGTCGAGTTCGCGGAGGGGAGCGTGCTGCGGGGGCGGGCGCAGGAGCGGATCGAGGAGGAGGGGTGGGACCGGCTGGAGGGCGTGGGGATCCGGATCGAGGGGGGCGAGAGCGGGGGTGGGGGTGGGGTGACGCTGAAGAACGCGGTGGTGCGGGGGTACCGGGTGGGGCTGCACGCGAGCGGGACGGACGGGCTGACGCTGGAGGGGCTCGACGTCGCGGACGTGTACCGCAAGCGGCTGGGGTCGACGCCGGCGCGGGAGGACAGCAGCGACTGGATGTCGCCGCACCGGAACGACAACAACGAGTACCTGGAGCGGTACGCGGCGGCGGTGTACATCGAGGACGCGGAAGACGTGACGGTGCGCGGGGCGCGGGTGCGGCGGGGGCAGCACGGGATCGTGCTCGACCGGGTGAACGGGTCGCGGGTGTACGACTGCGACGCGAGCTTCCTGACGGGGTGGGGGCTGGCGCTGTGGCGCAGCTCGGACAACCTGATCAGCCGGAACGCGTTCGACTTCTGCGTGCGGGGGCACTCCGAGGGGACGTACAACCGGGGGCAGGACTCGGCCGGGATCCTGTTCTTCGAGCAGTGCAACCGGAACGTGATCGTCGAGAACAGCGCGACGCACGGCGGGGACTCGTTCTTCGGCTTCGGCGGGCTGGACGCGCTGGGCGAGGGGGAGTACGCGCGGCGGGAGCAGGACCGCACGCGGCTGGGGTGCAACGACAACATCTTCCTGCGGAACGACCTGTCGTACGCGCCCGCGCACGGGTGGGAGATGACGTTCAGCTTCGGGAACATCCTGGCGCAGAACCGGCTCGAGGAGAACGCGATCTGCGGCGTGTGGGGCGGGTTCAGCCAGGAGACGGTGATCCTGGACAACCTGTTCGCGGGCAACGGGGGGATGGCGTACGGGCTCGAGCGCGGGGGGGTGAACATCGAGCACGGGGCGGGGAACGTGATCGCGCGGAACGAGTTCGTGGACAACCGGGTGGCGGTGCACCTGTGGCAGGACAACCCGGGGGCGATCCCGGGGCTGGGCTGGGGGCGTGCGAACTACGCGGCGATCGCGGAGGGACGCGGCGAGCCGACGGTGGTGACGGAGAACGTGGTCGTCGTGACGAACGAGCCGCGGCCGTTCTGGGCCGGGGGCGGGCGCCGGGCCTCGGCCGACGAGCCGCGGCTGGCGCTGCAGGTGCGGTGCGAGGACGCGGGGCAGATCGCGCCGGTGGCGTGGTACGAGAACCGCGTGACGGCCGGGGACGGGGCGGGGGAGCTGATGCGGATCGAGTGCCCGTCGGCGCTGGTGGAGGATCCGGGGGCGGCGGTGCGCCGGGCGGCGCAGCGGCGGATCGAGGAGGCCGAGCGGCGGGTGGCGGAGGTGGAGGCGATCGGGGAGACGCGCCCGGTGGTGCTGCGGGACGGGGTGCCGTACTCGGCGCGGGAGCACCTGCGCGGGCGTGAGAAGATCGTGATGGACGAGTGGGGCCCGTGGGACCACGAGGGCGTGCTCGTGCGGACGTACGACCGGGGCGGGACGGTGCACCGGTTCGAGGTGTTCGGGGCGCCGCGGGTGTCGGCGCGCGGGCCGTCGGAGGGGGTGGAGGTCTCGGTGGAGCGCGGGCAGACGCTCGGCGGGATGCCGCGGCACATGGTGGAGGTGCGGGCGGGGGGAGACGGGGTGCGGCCGTACGAGGTGGAGTTGCGGATCGGGGACGAGCGGCGGCTGCTGACGGGGACGCTGGTGGGGCTGGAGTGGGAGGCCGCGTTCTGGGCGTGGACGGTCGATCCGCTGCGTGACGCGGAGGGGTGGCGGGCGGAGGGGGAACGGGCGTTCGCGGAGTCGTCGGTGCGGCTGGACCACCTGAACCTGCCGTACGGCTTCGGCGGTCCGAACACGGTGAACACGCTGGACCGCGAGGTGCGGCGCCAGGCCGCGGAGGCGGGGATCGGGGCGGACCGGTTCGGGATGCTGGCGCGGACGACGGTCCGGCTGGAGCCGGGGCGGTACCGGATCCGGACGTCGAGCGACGACGGGGTCCGGGTGATCGTGAACGGCAAGACGATCATCGAGCGGTGGAACATCCACGGGCCGACGCCGGACGAGGGGACGTTCCGGGCGGGCGAGGAGCCGGTGGAGATCCGGGTCGAGCACTTCGAGAACGACGGGTACGCGCACCTGGACCTGTCGATCGAGCCCGCGGAGTAAGGTCGGGCGGCCCTCGCGGCTTGGACTTCGCCGGCGGCGGTCTGAACAATGGCCGTCCGCCGGGAGGTCCCGGCCTGGGGGAGATCCGATGAAGCGTGCGGGCGTCGCCGTCGGGGTGTGGATCGCGGTGTGGTCTCTCTCGCTCGGCGGCGGAGCCGGCGCGGCGACGGCCGTCGCGCCCGCTCCCGGGGCGCCCGCGGCGGGCGCCGAGCCGGCGGGGGAGAGGGTGCGCCCGGAGTCTTTGGAGCAGGGGTTCACGCTGCTCGTGGAGGATCCGTCGCGCCGCGCGAGCACGCAGAGCCCGATCTACCTGGCGGCGAACCATTACGGGTGGCACGCGGGGGCGGCGGACCTGCGGCTCGAGCAGCGATCGGACGGGCGGTGGCAGATCACGCTGCCCCGGGCGCCCGAGCCGGGGCGGATGCAGTTCAAGTTCACGCGGGGGTCGTGGGAGACCGTCGAGGTCGCGGAGGACCTGAGCGACATCGACAACCGTGTGCTGCCGGACGTGCCGGCGGCGTTCGCGGAGGGCGGGGCGAACGCGGAACGCCCGGTGATCCGGCTGACGATCTCGGGGTGGGCGGACCAGCGCGAGGGGGCGGCGGCGGGCGCGAAGGTGGACCCGTACCGCCGCCTGGAGGTGACTGGGCAGGTCCGGCGGTTGCAGGTGACGGGGGGCGGCGGCGCGGCGGCCGGGTCGGTGCGGGACGTGCTGGTCTGGCTGCCGCCGGGGTACGGCGCGGACCCGGGGCGGGCGTATCCGGTGCTGTACCTGCTGGACGGGCAGAACGTGTTCGAGGCCGCGCCGGGGACGCCGGGCGAGTGGGGTGCGGACGAGACGGCGCAGCGGCTGGTGAGCGAGGGGGCGGTCGAGCCGCTGGTGATCGTGGCGGTGCCGCACGCGGGGGCGGCGCGGGTGTCGGAGTACCTGCCGGTCCCGGCGTTGGAGGGGGTGGAGCCGGCGGCGGGGGCGTTCCTGGAGTTCCTCGCGAGGGAGGTGATGCCGCGGGTGGAGCGGGCGTTCCGCGTGCGGACGGACCGGGAGGGACGCGGGATCGGAGGGTCGTCGCTCGGCGGGGTGTTCGCCGTGTACGCGGCCGCGGAGCGTCCGGACCTGTTCGGACGGCTGCTGGTGGAGAGCCCGACGCCGATGGGGGCGGCGCACGATCAGTGGCTGCGGGTGCTCCGCGGGGCGAAGCGGTGGCCGGGGCGGGTGTTCATCGGCGTCGGCGGGCGGGAGCAGGCCGTCGCGGAGGGTGCGGGGGCGCCGCGGTCGGTGGTCGCGGCCGCGCGGGAGATCGAACTGGTGCTTCGTTCGTCCGCGGGGTCGCCCGACGTGCGGTTCGTGGTGGAGCCGGAGGCGGAGCACGACGAGGCGGCGTGGGCGGGGCGGTTCCCGGATGCGCTGCGGCATCTCTATCCGGCGGAGTGACGGCCGGGGCTTTGCCCGCATGGGCGGCCGCGGGGTTCGGATCGGCGGACGGCGGATCGGCGAAGGCCGCGTGCTGGGGGCCGGAGGGGCGGGGGATGGGGTGGGGTCAGCAGCCGGTGCGGAAGGCGCCGAGGAAGGCCAGGAGGTCGTTGATGGTCGTCGAGCCGCTCTCGTCGTAGTCGGCGTCGCCGTTGCGGAAGGCGCCGAGGAAGGCGAGGAGGTCGTTGACGGTGACGGAGCCGGTGCGGTCCCAGTCGGCCTTGCAGAGGGCGGCGAAGACTTCGCCGCGGACGACGCCGATGGCGCCGGTGGGCTCCATGGCGACGGCGACGATCTCGTTCGTGCCGTGGTGGAGGCCGAAGACGGTCTTGCGGTGGTCGTGGCGGTCGATGTAGGTGGCGAGGTTGGCGGGGGTGAGGAGGGGCTCGAGTTCGGCCGGGGGATTGACGAGGACGTAGACGGCCGGGGCGGTGCGGTCGGCGGTGCGGACGTTCACCTGAACGGAGTCGCCCTCGACCTCGGCGGGGAGATCGAGGAAATCGAGCGCTGGGGGAAGGCGGTCGATGTAGACGACCTGGCGCAGCTCGCGGAAGAGGGGATCGCCGGCGTCGCGGTGGCGGAAGACGCGGACGGTGATGTAGTTCATGCCCTCGGGGAGCACGGAGGCGTCGACGGTCTGCTCGTACAGCCCTTCGCTCGCGCCGGGGTTGGCGTAGAGCGGGGCGTTGGTCGTCAGGAACCGTTCGAAGCCGGAGGCGACGCCCTGGTCTTCCCCGAAGTCGACGGAGCCGTCGCCGTTCGCGTCGGCGTAGCCGCGGTTGAAGCGGAAGAGGGCGCCGTCGTCGGTGTTCGGGTCGAGCGGGTCGGCCTGGCGGGTGCGCACGCGGAGCGTGAAGGCGTCGGAGCGGATCACCGGGACGTCCGCGCGGCGGCGGAGGTGGGGCGCCCAGTGGGCGGGGTCGGCGGGGAGAACGGAGGAGACGTCGGTGAGTTCGAGGGTCGCGTCGGGGAGGGCGGGGCCGTAGACGACGTAGCCGTGGTTGTGCTCGCCGGCCGACGAGACGTTGTTGGGGACGGTGAGGGTGACGGCGCCGCCGGGGCCGACGGTGAGGACCGGGGCGATCGCGCCGGAGGGGTTCACGCCCGGGTCGGCGGCGGCGCCGGTCTGCTCGTGGAGGCGCGTGCCGGCCGGGAAGCCGGTGGTGACGGTGCGGGTGGCGGAGCCGCTGGCGTAGCTGTCGCTGGCGGCGACGAGGACGTTGCCGGGCCCGCCGCCCGGGGTGCGGCGTTCGAAGATGATGACGGTGCCGAGGTCGGAGGGGTTGAGGACGTAGAACTCGCCGCGCCCGTACTCGTTGCGGAGGCGGACGAGGTCGGTGATGCGCGGATCCTCGGCGCCGGCGGCGGGGTTCCAGCCGAGGGCGAGGGGGACGCCCTCGCGGGCCCAGAAGGCGCCCGCGTCGCGGCGGACGCCGCGGGCGTTGTGGTAGACGATGGCGTGCCCCGGGCGCATGAGCAGGTAGGCGTGGGTGAAGAGGCCCTGCTCGCGGACCGTGGGGAGCTGCGGCTCCTGCCCGTTGCCCCAGGAGCCGTTGTCGTGGCTGAAGACGTGGTTGATGCCGGCGGAGCCGTTCTGGTAGCCGTCGTCGAAGGCGTCGAGGTGGCGTGCGAGGACGTCGTTCCAGCCAGTGCCGACGGGGTTGGCGCGGATGTCGCGGAGCCCGCCGGCGCCGGAGACGTCGAGGGCGTCGCGGTTGCCGAAGCCGTCCTTGCGGAAGTACTGCCCGAGGATCTTGTCGTTGCCGTCGACGATCTCGCCGAAGCTCAGGGGGGTGGCGGGCGTGCCGGCGGGGGTCTTCCAGCGTTGGTGGACGACGGTGTCGAAGAACGAGTCCCAGAACCAGGCGGGGACGTGCTTGGCGGCGTCGAGGCGGAAGCCGTCGACGCCCTGGACCTCGAGCATCCACTGCACCCAGCGCATCAGCAGCCCGGTGGCGTTGTCGGGGACGGGGTCGCCGGAGGCGGGGTCGGAGGCGTCGAAGGGGTGGAACTCGAGGGTGATCGGGCCGGTGCGCACCCAGCCGGTGACGGGGTTGACGGCGCCGGGGCTGTGGACGGTGACCGCGGGCAGGTCGGCGTCGGGGTAGAAGCGGACGTTGGCCGGGTCGGGGAGGTTGCGGTGCGTGCCGGGCGGGATGTTGCGGGGATCGCTCGGGTCGACCGGGTGCCGGATGAAGCGGTGGTTGGCGGCCTGGTCGATGTCGATCAGGCCGGAGAGGTCGCCGTCGAGTTCGCCGCCGAAGCCGTCGTGGAAGTCGCCCCAGTCGTCGCCCTGGCCCTTGTCGGGATCGATGGGGCCCATCCAGAAGCCGGGCCAGCCGCCGGCGAGCTGGAAGGCGAGGTTGTTCGTGCGGCCGGAGTTGTGGTTGAGGACGGCGTCGATGAAGACGAGGGCGTTCGCCCGCTGGAGTTCCTGGCGGGCGGCGGCGAAGGTCTGCTCGGTGCCGTAGGCCGTGGGGCTGCCGGGGGAGCCGAGGTCGAAGCGGTCGAAGACGTCGTAGCCGACGCTCCCGGTGCTGGCGGCCTTGGAGACGGGCGGGAGCCAGACGGCGTCGTACCCGGCGAGGAAGAGGTCCGGGACGCGGCGCTCCATGGAGAGCCAGGGCTGCTCGTACCACTGGAGGATGGTGAGATCGTCGGCGCGGGCGGGGGAGAGGAGGGCGTGGGGGGCGGCGAGGAGCGCGACGAGGGCGACGGAACGGACGGATCTCATCGTGTCGGCTCCTTACCGGGCGCGGCGGCCGCGCGTGCGCGGACGGCGGGGCAACGGTAGCCGAACGCGGACGGCGCGTCACCGGATATCCGGGAGGGGCGGCGGGGACACGGAGGTATCGGACGCTCGGGGCGGCGTGGGCCCGTCTCCCTACAGTTCGCCCGCTCATTCCGGAGTCATCCGATGCCAAACCCGATGCGCGCGGCCGCCGCTTCCTTCCTTTTCGCCGCGGGGCTCGCCCTCGCCTCCCCCACCGCTCTCGCGCAGCACTTCACGCGTCTCGGACCGGGGGTGGTGCGGGCGGACGCGGACCGGCGGGCGTACGAGGAGGCGTTGCCCTCGCTGAGCTTCGAGGATCCCGCGGAGCGGGAGGGGGGACA
>CAYMFP010000170.1:0-6112 GCA_964389385.1 uncultured Phycisphaeraceae bacterium
AGGTGGGAAGCCGGGCAATGCGTTCCGAATGCCGAATGCCGAATGCCGAATGCCGGTTGCCGAATCCCGAATCCCGCCCGCCGTGCGCCGTTCCGACCCCGGTTGCCGGATCCCGGTTCCCGGATCCCACCCCTAGGATGAACCGATGACGCAGACGACCGCAGCGATGCCGGGCGGGGCCGGGGCGACCGGCGCCGAGACCTCGACGCAGCCGATCCTCCAGGTGGACGGGCTGGCGGTGTCGTTCGACAACGGCTCCGGCCCCAGGATCCAGGCGGTCGACGGGGTGCGGATGGCGATCTACCCGCGGCAGACGCTGGCGGTGGTGGGCGAGTCCGGGTGCGGCAAGTCGGTGACGGCGATGTCGAGCCTGCAGCTCGTGCCGCGCCCGCCGGGGCGGTTCGACCGGGGCGAGATCCGCTTCCGCCGCCGGGACGGGCAGGTGGTGGACCTGCTGAAGCTCAGCGAGCGGCAGATCCGGGAGATCCGCGGGAACGACATCGCGATGATCTTCCAGGAGCCGATGACGAGCCTGAACCCGGTCTACACGGTCGGGGACCAGATCATCGAGGCGATCCTGCTGCACCAGCGGGTGAGCGGGCGCGAGGCGGCGGAGATCGCGCTCAAGGCGATGCGGGACGTGGGGATCCCGGAGCCGGAGAAGCGGATCAAGGCGTCCCCGCACCAGTGCTCGGGCGGGATGCGCCAGCGCGTGATGCTCGCGCTGGCGCTGGCCGCCGACCCGCGGGTGCTGCTGGCCGACGAGCCGACGACGGCGCTGGACGTGACGATCCAGGCGCAGATCCTCGAGCTGCTGGAGGAGCTCAAGGAGACGCGCGACATGGCGGTGATGCTGATCACGCACGACCTGGGCGTGGTAGCGGAGAACGCGGACGTCGTGTGCGTGATGTACGCCGGGCGGGTGGTGGAGTACGGGACGGTGTACGAGGTGTTCGACCACCCGATGCACCCGTACACGCGGGGGCTGCTCGCGAGCATCCCGAAGATCGGGACGCGGCACGACCGGCTCGTGACGATCAGCGAGGTGATCAACAACGAGGCGGAGTTCCGCCGGCTGCCGGGGGCGGAGCAGGGCGTGCGGCCGTGGTGGCCCTGGCACGACGCGCCGGCGGACCTGACGCCCCTGAACGAGCCGGCCGGGGATTACGCGCTGCGGGAGGTCGCGCCCGATCACTGGGTGGGGGTGTGGCGGACGGAGGCGGTCGGGACGGCGAAGGGGCGCTCGCCGGATCTGGCGTACCGGAAGTCGGCCGGGGCCAAGGCGGCGCCCGCGTCCGCGTAGGGCTATTCCACATCGCCGCGGCGCGATGGGGGCAGGGCGTGAAGAACTTCGGGCGATCGCGAAGGTTCGGTCAAGACGCGAACTCCCGTGAGGGCAACGGTTTGCGTGCCCGGGCCAGGGCTCGGCCGGGCGGGCGGGGGCGTCTCGGGGACGGCGGGCGGTTCTCGGGCGGAGTTTTCCACAGGGTGTTCAGAAGTTCGGGGCCTTGACGGGGGCGGTCGATGCGCGTGCTGCTGATCTGCGACCGTTTCTTCGTCCGACGCGAGCACCCGCTGCTCGAGCGGCTGGAGATCGGGCTGGCCGACGAGGGGGTGCGCCTGACGGTGGCCGTGCCGGAGCGGACGGAGCTTCAGGAGCAGCTGACCCTGCTCTCGGGGACGGTGACGTACCGGATGAACGGTGTGGGGTGGACGAAGGGGCTGCGGGCGGCGTGGCTGCTGGAGGGGGCGGGGCGGGTCTCGTCGGAGAAGATCGACCTGGTGCACGTCTTCGGCGGAGCGGCGTGGGGCGTGGGGGTGGAGGCGGCGGGGCGCCTGCAGGTCCCGGCGGTGCTGGAGGTGTGGCGGGCGGGGCTCGCGGGGCGGGCGCGGGCGTTCGCGGCGCGGCACCCGGGGCGGGTGGTGCTCTCGGCGCCGGACCCGGCGGTGGAGCGGGAGCTGCGGCGGCAGTCGGGCGGGGCGCCGGTGCGTCTGACGCCGTGGGGCGTGTCGGCGCCGCCGGAGCCGGTGACGGTCTTCCGCGAGGGGCGCACGCCGGCGATCGTGCTGGTGGGGCAGGCGCGGAACAGCGCGGCGTACCTGGCGGCGTTCAAGGCCGCGGGCGAGGTGGTGCGGGAGCTGCCCGAGGCGCTGCTGTTCGCGGACGCGGTGGCGGCGCGGCGGGCGCCGCTGTGGAAGCTGGCGAAGGAGATGGGGGTGCGGGGGCGGCTGTCGCTGATCGACGAGATGGAGGCGCAGCGCGGGCTGGCGCTGCACGGGGACGTGCTGTTGTACCCGGAGGCGCAGGGGGAGCAGCGGACGGTGCTGCTGGACGCGATGGCGGCGGGGATGCCGATCGTGGCGCACGAGGATCCGGCGGTGTCCTCGCTGATCGACCAGAAGACGGCGGTGCTGGTGCGGTCCTCGCACGTCGAGGAGTGGCGCGAGGCGGTGCGGTCGGTGGTGCAGGACCGGGAGCGGGCGCGGGCGCTGGGGGCGTCGGCGCGGGAGTGGGTGCGGGAGCACCGGCGGTCGTCGGCGTACATCGCGTCGGTGCTGGGGCTGTACGAGTGGACGGTCTCGAGCGACGCGATCCCGTTCGCGGCGTCGAAGGCGGGTGCGGCGTGAGCGGGAGGCTGCCCTTCGATCCGGGGCGGATGGCGGCGCGGCGGGCGTTGGAGGCGGAGCGGGCCGCCGTCGAGGGGGATGGGGACGGGGCGATCAGCGTCTCGGACCTGGCGGTGCGGATCGAGGCGGCGATCCGGCAGGGGGCCGGGGGGAGGTTCCGCGTGCAGGGCGAGGTGTCGGGGTTCCGGGACCGGACGCACTGGTACTTCGACCTCAAGGACGCGGGGGCGGTGATCTCGTGCGTCTGCTTCGCGTCGAGCGCGCGGCGGTCGCGGTGCCGCCCGGAGAACGGGCGCGAGGTGGTGGCGACGGGGCGGCTGGACTTCTACGCGCCGGGGGGCAAGGTCTCGCTGCTCGTGGAGAAGCTCGAGGAGGTGGGGGACGGGGCGTCGGACGCGGCGCTGAAGCGGCTGATCGAGGAGCTGCGCGGGCTCGGGTGGCTCGATCCGGAGTCGAAGAAGCCGCTGCCGCGGTTCCCGCGGCGCGTGGCGGTGGTGACGAGCCGCACCGGGGCGGCGCTGCAGGACGTGCTGGACACGATGCGGCGGCGGTGCCCGGCGGTGGGGGTGCTGGTCGTCGACGTGCGGGTGCAGGGGGAGCGCGCCGGGGCGGAGGTCGCGGCGGCGCTGCGCGGGCTGGACGCGCGGCGGGAGGAGCTGGGGATCGACGCGGTGCTCGTGACGCGGGGGGGCGGGTCGAAGGAAGACCTGTGGGCGTTCAACGAGCGCGCGGTGGCCGAGGCGATCCACGCGTGCTCGCTGCCGGTGGTGGCGGCGATCGGGCACGAGACGGACGTGACGCTGGCGGAGCTGGTGGCCGACGAGCGGTGCGCGACGCCGACGCAGGCGGCCGTGCGGCTGACGCCGGACCGGGAGGCGCTGGCGCGGCAGATCGACGCGCTGGCCCGGCGGCTGGGCGTGACGGCGCAGCAGCGCGTGCGGTACGAGCGGCAGCGGCTCGCGGGGCTGGGGCGATCGGCGGCGCTGGCGGACCCGCGGACGCCGGTGCGGCTCGGGCGGCAGCGGGTGGAGCAGCTGCGCAGGGCCCTGTGCACGGCCGCGGTGGGGCGGCTGCGCGAGGCGCGGCGGGAGGTCGCGGAGCTGGCCCGGCGGCTGGACGGGCAGAAGCCCGCGGCCGTGCAGGCGCGCAGCGACGAGCGGCTGCGGTCGCTGGAGCGCCGCCTGCGCGAGGCGGTGCGGCGGCGGTCGCGCGAGGCGGACGTTTCGGGGCTCGGTCGGCGGCTGCGGCAGGCGGCGATGCGGGCGGTGCGCGACGAGCGGGCGATGCTGGACGGGCTGGAGCGCGAGCTGCTGGCGGTCGGGCCGCAGCGCGTGCTCGAACGCGGGTACACGCTGACGACGGACGCCGCGGGGCGCGTGGTGCGCACGGCGGGGCAGGTGCGCCCGGGGGATCGGGTGCGGACGCGGACGGCCGAGGGAGAGTTCGGGTCGGTGGTCGAGGGCGCCGCGGGCGGTCCGGGCGATGCGCCGGCGCCCGCGCGGGCGCCGGCCCCGAGGCCGTCGCGTCGCCGTCGCGTGCGCGGGGCCGCAGGCCCCCGGGACCAGATGGACCTGTTCTGAGCTTCGGACTACGCTCGCCGCTATGCCCCGGACCAATCCCGAACAGGACGGACAGACGGAAGGCACGCCGCCGGAAGAGCTGCCGTACGAGGAGGCGGTGGAGGAGATCGAGGCGATCATCGAGCGGATCGAGAGCGGGGAGATCGGGCTGGAGGAGTCGCTCGCGCAGTACGAGCGGGGGACCCGCCTGATCCGGCGGTGCCGCGCCGTGCTGGACCGTGCGGAGCAGCGGATCGAGGAACTCGACGCCAGAGCGAGCGAGGCCGCGGCCGATGAGGCCCGTGCCGCCCGCGCCGACGCCTGCGACCCGGAGGACGACGACACGCCGTTCTGACCGGACGCCTCGGCGCGATCGGCGCCCGACCGGTCCCGCCCCGGAGACCGGTCCCGCCCCCAGGACCGGAGCCTCATGCCGTACCAGTGGATGATCCTGCTGCCGAAGCTCGCGACGCTGGTCTTCGTGACGATGGTCGGGGCGTGCGTCGGCTCGCTGATCAACGTGCTCGTCTACCGCCTGCCGCGGGGGATCAACGTGGTGACGCCGCCGTCGCGGTGCCCCTCGTGCAACACGCGGCTGACCTGGCGCGAGAACATCCCGGTCTTCGGGTGGCTGCTGCTGCGGGGGCGGTGCCGGTTCTGCAAGTCGAAGATCAGCCCGGAGTACCCGCTGGTGGAGGCGGCGACGGCGCTGCTGTTCGGGTCGATCTTCGCGCTCTGGTACCTGGTGCCGAACGACGCGGCCTGGCTCGGGATCGCGTGGGGATCGATCAAGCCCGAGTGGGCGATGAACGACGTGCGGAACGACTGGCCGACCGAGACGTGGCCGGCGATGCTCGTGCTGCTGACGCTCGTCGGCTCGCTCGTGGCGATGACGCTGGTGGACGCGAAGACGTTCACGATCCCGCTGGTGCTGGCGTGGGTGCCGGCGGCGGTGGCGGTGGTGGCGCACCCGCTGCACGCGGCGTGGTGGGCGTTCGCCCACGGCGAGCCCGTGGCGATGGTCGGGGCGGGGACGTGGCGGACGAGCCAGGGGGAGACGTGGCTCTCGGCGGCGGGGGAGGTCTGGACGCTCGCGACCGGGGGGCTCGACGGGTGGGGGTTCATCGGGGCGGGGATCGGGGGCGTCGTCGGGGTCGGGCTGTCGATGCTCCTGCTGCGGCTCGGGCTGCTGCGGCGCAGTTTCGCCGACTACGACGCGTGGGAGAAGCGGGCGATCGAGGAGGAGAAGGAGAAGCGCCGGGCGGCCGGCGAGCCGGTCCCGGAGGCGGACCCCGGCGATCCCGGGGCGGACGTCCCGGCGAACGTGGACCTGTGGATCGCCTACCCGCACGCGCGGCGGGAGATGGTCAAGGAGATGGCCTACCTGGCGCCGCCGGCGGCGCTGGCGATGCTGGGGGCGTGGGCGGCGAAGGCGATCGTCGCGGCGACGGCCGGCCCGTACACCTTCAACCCGGCGACGCTCGCGATGGAGCCGCCGGTGCCCGCGCCGCTGTGGCTGGTGGCGCTCGGGGGGGTGCTGATGGGCTACCTGATCGGCGGGGGGATCGTCTGGGCGGTGCGGATCCTGGGATCGCTGGCGTTCGGCAAGGAGGCGATGGGGCTGGGGGACGTGCACCTGATGGCGGCCGTGGGGGCGTGCCTAGGGTGGATGGACGCGGTGATCGGGTTCTTCGGGGCGGCGTTCGTGGGGCTCGGGTTCGCGATCGCGGGGCGGCTGGTGGGGGGGCGGCTGGCGCGGGCGATGCCGTACGGCCCGTACCTGGCGGCGAGCACGCTGATCGTGATCTACGCCAAGCCGCTGGTGGAGTGGCTGCTGACGCTGGCGGGGGGCGGGGTGTTCACGGTGGTTCTGCCGGAGAGGGGCGGCGCGGGGCCTTGCGGTGCGGGCGGGGAGGGAAGGGGGG
>CAYMFP010000170.1:6122-7099 GCA_964389385.1 uncultured Phycisphaeraceae bacterium
CCCCCCCCCCCCCGCCCCGCGGGGCCGCCGGGCGGAGGCACCGCGGGGGGCCGTCCGATACAGTCGTGGCGCGATCGGTGCCGCCGCTCCGCACCAGCCCTGGAGAGCCCCCGCCATGATCTCAGCGAAGTTCGTCGCCCCGCTCCTGCTCGCCGCCACGCTCGCCACCGTGGGATGCAAGCGGATCCCGCGGGACGAGTACGAGGCCGCCATCGCCGAGAACACCGAGCTGCGCGAGCGTCTCGCGGCCCAGCAGGACGCGGTGCGTCAGGCGAACGACCAGCTCTCGGCCCTGGAGCAGGAGCGGAACCAGCTCAACGGGCAGCTCTCGACGCTGCAGGGGCAGCTGGCCAGCCGTCCGAGCCAGTCGAACACCGGGTTCGAGGGGATGTCGGGCGTGAACGTCTCGCGGCGGGGGAGCGACCTGGTGGTCGGGGTCGCGGGGGACGTGCTCTTCGCCTCCGGCTCGGCGACGCTGCGGAGCGAGGCGAAGTCGACGCTGAACCGGATCGCGGCGCAGATCAAGAGCCGCTACCAGGGGCACCGGATCCGGATCGAGGGGCACACGGACTCGGACCCGATCCGCAAGAGCAAGTGGGGGACGAACGAGCGCCTGAGCGCCGAGCGGGCCCTGGCGGTGGAGGAGTACCTCGCGACGCAGGGGATCAGCAAGGACGTGATGTACATCGCGGGGATGGGCTCGGCCGACCCGCGGGGGACCAAGGCGCAGAGCCGGCGGGTGGAGATCGTGATCCTGGACGAGTTCCGGTAGTTCCGCGGGCCGGGCGGCCCCGGAGCCCGACGCCGGCCCGCGGCGGCCGGCGGGGCGAAGCCGCGGGAAGGCCGGGCGGAGGGGTTGCCGGCGGGCGTGGACGGCCTATGATTGCCGCCACCAGACGGGCGATTGGCGCAGTTGGCTAGCGCGCTTCCATGACAAGGAAGAGGTCCCGAGTTCGAGTCTCGGATCGCCCACTTTC
>CAYMFP010000171.1:0-7067 GCA_964389385.1 uncultured Phycisphaeraceae bacterium
GTTGGTGCCCTTGACCATCGACTCGTAGATCTTGGTCCGGCCCTCGACGTCGTCGCTCTTGACCGTCAGCAGCTCCTGGAGGATGTAGCTCGCCCCGTACGCCTCGAGCGCCCACACCTCCATCTCGCCGAACCGCTGCCCGCCCGTCCGGGCCTTGCCCCCCAGCGGCTGCTGCGTGATCAGCGAGTACGGGCCCGTCGCCCGGGCGTGGATCTTGTCGTCCACCAGGTGGTGCAGCTTCAGCATGTACATGAAGCCCACCGTCGTCTTCTGGTGGAACGGCTCGCCCGTCCGCCCGTCGTAGAGCTGGATCTTGCCGCCGCGCGGCATCTCCGCCAGCAGCTCCCGGTGGTGCGGGAACTCGCCCTTCTCCTCCAGCGCCGCCCGCCGGGCGCGGACGTACCCGTTCGCCTCCGCCACGGCCGCGTGGATCTCCTCCTCCGTGCACCCGTCGAACACCGGCGTCCGCGCCTGGAACCCCAGCACCTGCGCCGCCCACCCCAGGTGCGTCTCCAGGATCTGCCCGACGTTCATCCGGCTCGGCACGCCCAGGGGGTTCAGCAGCACGTCCACCGGCGTGCCGTCCTCCATGAACGGCATGTCCTCCTCCGGCACGATGCGGGCGATCACGCCCTTGTTCCCGTGCCGGCCGGCCATCTTGTCGCCGACCGAGAGCGCCCGCTTCGTCGCGACGTACACCTTCACCATCTCGAGCACGCCGCTCGGCAGCTCGTCGCCCCGCTTCATGTGCGCGACCCGGCGCTGCTTCTCCTTCTCCACCGCCTCGATGCGCGGCCAGAACTGCCCGTACAGCCGCTCCGCCGCCTCGCGGTGCTCCTTCGACCCCTTCACCCACTTCAGGTCGAACGTCTGGATCTGCTCCAGGATGACCTCGGGGATGTCCGAGGCGCCCACCTTCTGCCGGGTCATCGGGTCGACCAGCTCCGTGCCGGTCGCCTCGTTGATCTCCTGCACCATCTCCTTGAACAGGGCGATGGCCTGCTGGTCCTGCTGCGCCTCGTACTCCTCGATCTCCTTCTTCAGCGCCCGCTTCTGCGCCTCGTTCATGTGCACGCGGCGGCTGAACTTCTTCGCCCCGATCACGATGCCCGAGACCCCCGCCGGCACCTCCAGCGAGTCGTTCTTCACGTCCTCGCCCGCACGCCCGAAGATCGCGTGCAGCAGCTTCTCCTCCGGCGTCAGCTCGGTCTTGCTCTTCGGGCTGACCTTGCCGACCAGGATGTCCCCCGGGCCCACCCGCGCGCCGATCCGGATGATCCCGTTCTCGTCCAGGTTCCGGAGCATCTTCTCCGAGACGTTCGGGATGTCCCGCGTGAACTCCTCGCGCCCGAGCTTCGTCTCGCGGATCTCCACGTCGAAGCTGTCGATGTGGATCGACGTGAACACGTCGTCCTTGACCATCCGCTCGCTGATGACGATCGCGTCCTCGAAGTTGTACCCGTCGAACGTGTTGAACGCGACCAGCGCGTTCTTCCCGATCGCCAGCTCGCCCTTCAGCGTCGACGCGCCGTCCGCGATCACCTCGCCCGCCTCGACGCGCTGCCCCAGGCGCACCGTCGGACGCTGGTTCAGGCACGTCCGCTCGTTGAGCCCGACGAACTTCCGCAGCACGTACTCGTCCGAGTTGTCGACGATGATCCGCTGACCGTCGACGTGCGTCACCGTCCCGCCGCGCTTCGCCCGGACCACCATGCCCGAGTTCAGCCCGACCGCGTGCTCCATCCCCGTCGCCACGCACGGCGGGTCCACCTTGATCAGCGGCACCGCCTGACGCTGCATGTTCGAGCCCATCAGCGCCCGGTTCGCGTCGTCGTGCTCCAGGAACGGGATCAGCGCCGCCGACACGCTCACGATCTGCCGCGGCGAGATGTCCAGGTACTGCACCGCGGAGCTGTCCACCTCCGCCAGCTCGCCGTCCACCCGCGCCAGGATGTTCCCCTGCTTCAGGCGGCCCGTCTCGCGGTCCAGCGCGTCCGTCGGCGCCAGGATCGCCCGCATCTCCTCGTCCGCCCGCAGCTCGACGATCTCGTCCGTCGGCTGCCCGTCCTTCACCACCCGGTACGGCGTCCGCAGGAACCCGTAGTCGTCGATCGAGCTGAAGATGCCCAGCGAGCAGATCAGGCCGATGTTCGGGCCTTCCGGCGTCTCGATCGGGCACACGCGCCCGTAGTGCGAGATGTGCACGTCGCGCACCTCGAACCCGGCCCGCTTCCGGTTCAGGCCCCCCGGGCCCAGCGCCGAGAGCCGACGCTCGTGCACCAGGCTCGAGAGCGGGTTCGTCTGGTCGACGACCTGGCTCAGCTCGCTGCGCCCGAAGAAGAAGTCGATCGCGCTCGAGATGGACTTGGAGTTCACGAGGTCGGCGATCTTCGCCACCTCCTCCGGGTCCTTCACGCTCATCCGCTCCTGCACCGTCCGCCGCAGCTTCAGGAAGCCCTTGCGCAGCTCGTCCACCGCCAGCTCGTCCAGCGTCCGCAGACGCCGGTTCCCGAGGTGGTCGATGTCGTCCACCTGCGCCACCGGACGCCCCGTGTCCGGGTCCTGGCGGTTCGAACGCAGGTCCAGCAGGTACTGGATCACCCGCAGGAAGTCCTCCGCCCGGAGGAACATCTGGTCCTCCGGCACGTTCAGGTCGAACTTCCGGTTGATCCGGAACCGCCCCACCCGCCCCAGCCGGTAGCGGTTCTCGTCGTAGAACTTCTCGATGAAGAGCTGCTTGGCCTTCTCCACCTGCGGCGGGTTGCCCGGGCGCAGACGGCTGTACACCTTCAGCAGCGCCCGCTCGAAGTCCGTGTCCGCGTTCTCCGCGAACTGGTCGAGCTTCTCCTCCGCGATCGTGTTCAGGATCAGCGCGTCCGACGGGTTGATGACCACCTTCACCCGCTTGATCGAGCTGTTCTGGATCGCCGCCGCCCCCTCCTCGCCGAGCTGCCGCCCGACGTGGATCAGCTCCTCACCCGACTCCGTGTCGATGATCGACGCCGCCGCCCAGTGGTCCGGGCGCACCTCCGACGCGTCGATCTCCGTCACCTCGTAGAACAGGCTGATGATCGCGTCCGTCGACGCCACGCTCTCGTCGAGGCAACGCAGGAACGTCGTCGCGGCGAGCTTGGCGGACTGGTCGATCCGCATCGCCAGCACGTCCTTCTTCGTCACCTCCAGCTCGATCCACGAACCCCGCTCCGGGATGATCCGGGCCGAGTGCAGCGGGCGGTCCGCCTCGCTCGAGACGATCGAGAAGTCCACGCCCGGAGACCGGTGCAGCTGGCTCACGATCACCCGCTCCGCCCCGTTCACGATGAACTCGCCCCCGCCCATCATGATCGGGAACTCGCCGAGGTAGATCTCCTCCTCCGGCAGGTCCGGGTGCGTCTCCCGCTGCAGCCGCAGCGCGATCTTGAACGGACGCCCGTACGTCAGCCGCAGCTCGCGGCACTCGTCCGGCGTGTACCGCGGCTCCTCAAGCCCGTAGTGCAGGTACTCGAGCTGCATCGTCCCGTCGTAGCTCTCGATCGGGAAGATCTCGCGCAGCAACGCCTCCAGCCCGACCCGCGGGTCGCGCTCCTCCGGGTTCTTGTCCAGCTGCAGGAAACGCATGTACCCGTCGTGCTGCACCTTCGTCAGGTCCGGCACCGGCACGGCGTCGCCGCGCTTCGAGAAGTCACGGATCGTGCGCTCGGTGTGGGCGCTGCGCGGGAACTCGGTCGCGACCATTCGGGTGACCTCGCGGCGTTAGGAGACGCCCGCGCACGCCCGCCCCGCACCCCGCGGCGACGCCGCGGAGATCGGGCTTCCGGCATGCGCGAACGGCTCGGGAGACGTTCGGACGGCCAATCGCGGCGGCGACCACACGCCCCGACGCCCTCGAAACTCCTCGCGGGTTCCGAAGCCCGGGACGCGGATCGCCGATACTTCTTCTGTGGACGGTGAAACCCGACCCCCGGCCCTCGCCGGACGGTCCGGAAGACGCCCCGACGCGGCGGAAACCCCACCCGCCTCGGCGCATGCAGACACGGCGCAGCGACGCGAGATCTCCCGCGACGCCACGCCCGATGCGACATCGGGATGCTGCTCGCTCCGGCGGCGGCGCATCGTCGTCATGCAACTCCCAGGGCCAGGCGGCAGTCTACCCGCCCCCAGCCCGTCTTTCCAGGCTGCTTCCAGACCGGCCGTGACCAGCTTCGGCTCTCCGTCCGCCCCGACGGGCCTCGCACCCGCCGAAGAAACGCCCCGCTCGGCGACAAGCCGGGCAGGGCGGAAACGTTCGTACGCGTCCCACGCCCGCAGGTTCGACCCCGCGGACCTCCGGAACGCCACCCGCCCATCCCCGTTCCCGGGGAAGAGGCAGGCCCTCCCCCGTCAGGCCAGCTCGACCTCGCAGCCAAGCTCCTTGAACTTGGCGGCCAGGGCCTCGGCCTCCTCCTTCGGGAGGGCTTCCTTGATCTTCGCGGGCATGCTGTCCGCCAGGTCCTTCGCCTCCTTCAGGCCCAGACCCGTCGCCTCGCGGATGACCTTGATCACCTTGATCTTGTTCCCGCCGTCGGTCTTCACCACGACGTCGAACTCGGTCTTCTCCGCCGCGGCCGGGGCGGCCTCGCCGCCGCCGCCGCCGCCGCCGCCCTGCACCACGACACCGCCGGCCGCAGCCTCGATGCCGTAGGTCTCCTTCATGTAGTCGCCCAGGTCAACGGCCTCCTTCAGGGTCAGCCCGGCGAGCTGGTCCCCGAGGTCCTTGATCTTCTGGTCGAACGTCTTCGTCGCGCCTTCGTCGGCCATGATCGACTTCCCATCTTCAGGGGGCCCACGCGAGCCCCAGGCCAGTTCACCCGAGAGGGACCGAACCACTCGGTCTTTAACCCGCGGCTCCGTCTCCGGAGCCGCCCCGTGCGGCCGGCGGCGGGAACCACCGGCCAGACAGGCCTGGGGCCAGTCGGGCGAGAACAGGTTCTTCAAACGGCCAAACGGCAAATCGCCAAATGGCAAAGGGGAGGAGATGCGATCGTCAGCAGGCGCCCGGAGCAGGCATTTGCCATTTGGCGATTTTGCCATTTGGCCGTTTCGCTCCGCCCCCGCTCACGCCACCTTCGAGATCGCCTCGCCCTTCTCGAGCTTCTCCTCGATCGTCTTCACGATCCCCAGCAGCTTCCCGCCCGGGCCCTTGATGGCGCCGAGCAGCTTGCGGCCCGGGCTCAGGATCAGCGTGACGTCCTGGGCGATCGCCTCCTCCCGCGTCGGGAACTTGGCGAGCCGGTCCACGCCCTCGGCGCCCGCGAAGAGCTGCCCGTCCAGGACGGCGCCCTTCAGCTCCATCCCGTCGTACTTCTTCGCCAGGTCCACGATCGCGCGGGCGACCTCGACCACGCTCTCGCCGCCGTAGGCGACCGCGTTCGCTTCCGTGAGCAGCGGCTCCAGCGCCGTCAGCCCCGAACCCTCGAACGCCTTCAGGAACAGCTGGTTGCGGATGACCGTGACCCGGATCTCCTTGCCCCGAAGCTCCGCCCGCAGGGCGTTGTTCTTCTGGGCGTCGAGACCCCGGATGTTCACCAGCAGCGCATCCCGGTGATCGCCGAGGCGCTCCTGGTAGTCCCGGATCATCATCTCCTTGACCGGACGCGACATCGTTCAGTCCTTTCAAGTCTCCCCCGCGCCGGCCGCGGGCGCCGACGCGGGACAGGACATGATCTGGGACGGCTCAGGCGGCCGCCGCCTCGGCACCCTCGTAACGGATCTGCACGCCCGGCGTCATCGTGCCGGAAACCACGATCTTCTTCACGTACGCGCCCTTCACCGTCGACGGGCGCGCCCGCTCGATCGTGCTCACGAACGCGTTGTAGTTCTCCAGCAGGTCCGCCTCCGGGAAGCTCATCTTCCCGATCACCGCGTGCACGTTCCCCTGCTTGTCCGTCCGGTACTCCACCTTGCCCGCGCTGAACTCACGCGTCGCCGTCACCACGTCCGGCGTCACCGTGCCGTTCTTCGGGCTCGGCATCAGGCCCTTCGGGCCCAGCACGCGGCCGAGCTTCGAGATCACGCGCATCATGTCCGGCGTCGCCACCGCGACGTCGAAGTCCATGAACCCGCCCTCGATCTCCGCCACCAGGTCCTCGCCGCCGGCCTTCACGGCCCCGGCCTCCAGCGCCGCCTTCGCCTTGTCCGACGAGCAGAACGCCACCACCCGCTTGCTCTTCCCGATCCCCTTCGGCAGCGACACCGAGCCGCGGAGCATCTGGTCCGCCTGCTTCGTGTCCACACCCAGGTAGATCGCCACCTCGACCGTCTGGTCGAACTTCGGGCCCTGGAACTTCTTCAGGATGCTGAACGCGCTCGCCGGCTCCAGCGGAGTCTTCGGCTGCAGCGACAGGTTGTGCTTCACCCGCTTGCTGATCTTCGGCATGGCTCAGGCCTCCACCGTGATGCCCATCGACCGGGCCGTGCCTTCGATGATCCGCATCGCCGCCTCGAGAGAACCCGCGTTCAGGTCCTCCAGCTTCTCCTTGGCGATCGACTCCACCTGCGCACGCGTGATCTTGCCCACCTTCTCGGTGTTCGGACGACCGGAGGCCTTCTCCACCCCCGCCGCCTCCTTGATCAGCGTCGACGCCGGCGAACTCTTGACCACGAACTCGAACGAGCGGTCCGAGTACGCCGTCACGATCACGCCGACGAGCTTCCCGTTCAGGTGCCCCGTCGCCGCGTTGAACTGCTGAACGAACTGTCCCGGGTTGACGCCGTTGGCGCCCAGCACAGGACCCAGCGGAGGAGCAGGCGTCGCCTTGCCCCCCGGGGCCATCATCTTGAAGACCTTCGTGACTTCACGCCGTGCCATGTTGTCTCCACCTCCCACGAGCCCGACGCCCGGGAACCCACACGGCTCCGGGGACGACGAAGCCCACGCGCATGGCACGGCGTGGGCGACCCGTGGTGCGAACGGTTGACGGACCCACAGACCTCCCTGGTCGTGGGTCGAGAAGCGTAGCCGGTCCGCCCGGGGGAGCAACCCCCAGCCCCGCGCGATTTCCGCGCCCCACCCCCACCCCCTCCCCACC
>CAYMFP010000172.1:0-7065 GCA_964389385.1 uncultured Phycisphaeraceae bacterium
GTGGGGGTGGGGGTGGGGGGGTGGGGCAGCGCCGCGTGCTCGCGCCCCTCGCCCTCGTGCCGGTGACGCTGCGCGTCTCGGCCGGCGCCCGCCCGACCGTCGAACTCATCTGCCGCTACGCCGGCGCCGAGCGGCTCGTCCCGAGCGAGGCCCTGCTCGCCTGGGTCGAGCAGCAGACGGGGACGCCGGTGATCGAGCCCGACGCCCAGGAGACGGCCGACGACCCGCTCGGCGAACTCGCCGAACTCGCGCGGACCGTCTGCGGGCTCATGGAGATCGAAGTCCCCGCGTGGCTGCCGGCCCCCGCGCCCCACGGCGCGAAGCCCGCCGCACCCGCCGAGCCGCCGCACGGCGCGACCGATCCGGAGGGCGCCCACGGCGCTCCGGAGGCCGACGCGGCGTCCGAACCCGACGCCGCAGCGACGCCCGAAGCCCTCGCGGACGCCCCGCCGATCCCGATCGTCCGCGCGCCCGCCGGCGACGCCAGGAGCACGGCGCCCGCGCTCGTGCCCGCGGCGGTGCTCGGCCTCTTCCCCGTCTCGAACCAGGGGCTCCTGCGCGACACGAAGGCGATGCTCGCCGACGGCCCGCCGGAAGGCCCCGTGCGCAGCTTCCTGACGAACGCCGCCCTCGAGGCCGCCGAGCCCGCCGGCCCCGACACGCACCGCCCGCCCGAGCCGTCGCGCCGCGTCTACGCCGAGGAACGCTTCATCCGCCCCGCCGATCCCTTCCAGGCCCGCGCCGTCCGCGCGGCCCGCACCGCCCGAGGCCTGGTCATCCACGGCCCGCCCGGCACCGGCAAGAGCCAGACCATCGCGAACATCATCGGCGACTGCCTCTCCCGCGGCGAACGCGTCCTCTTCGTCTGCGAGAAACGCACCGCCCTCGACGTCGTCGCCAACCGCCTCCGCCACGACGGGCTCGGCGACCTCCTCGCCCTCGTGCACGACGCGCAGCGCGACCGCGCCCCGCTCTACATGGCCGTCCGCGAGCAGCTCGAGCAGCTGCCCGACCGCAAGCCCCCCGCCCGGGCCGACGCCGCGCTCCGGAAGACCGACGCCGAACTCCAGGCGCTGCACGACGAGCTGACGGAACTCCACGACGCCCTCTCCGGCCCCGCCGCCCAAGCCGAGGACCGCCCGCTCGGGCACGCCTCCTTCGGCGAACTCGTCGGACGCTGGCTCGGCTTCGAGCCCCCGCCCGGCGTCGGCGTCCCGCCCGACGTCGCGGCCGCCCTCGACCCCCGCGAGATCGAGCGGCACCGCCTCGCGATCGAGGACACGCTCGCCCGCGCCCTCGAGATCGACTTCCCCTCCAACCCCTGGAAGGACGCGGCCGGCATCCCCCTCGCCCGCTTCGTCGCCCGCCCCGGCAACGAGGTGCGCGAGGCCCTCTGGCGCTGCACCCGCGCCGCCGCCGAGGCCGACGCGGCGATCACGCCGCACATGCCCCCCTTCGCCCCCGCGGGCCCGATGCGGGCCTCGGCCGACGCCTTCGCCGCGCTCGCGCCGCGCCTCCGCCGCGCCGCCGAGCGGGCGACGCCGGATCTGCGCCGGCGCCTCGCCGCCCTGAGCCCGGAGGCTTCGGCCGAAGCCGCCCGCCGGCTGCGCGCCGCCGAGGCCTCCGCCGCGGCCCTGCGCGCCGCGACCCCAGACCCCGAACTCGAACTCGTCCTCCGCGACCGCCCGCCGGCCCCGGCCGCGATCGCCGCGGACCTGGCGACGCTGGCGAAGTACCGCCACGCGGCCTCGGCGTGGTGGGGCTTCCTCGCCTTCCGCTCGCGTTCGGCCGCGGGCAGGGTGCTCGCCGCCTTCGGCCTCCCCGCCACCCCGGAGAACGCCGAGCGCGTCCACGGCTTCCTCACCGGCGTTCGGCACGCGATGACGCTGCGCGCCGCCCTCGAAGCCGCGGGGCGCCCGCCCGCCTCCGATCTCCCGGAGCCCCGCCCCCTCCTCGACGCGTACGAGGCCCACCGCGCCGTCCTCGACCTGCTGGAAGCCGCCGCGGAAGAGGCCGCCCGCCCCGCGGCCGACGCGGTGCGCTCCGCCCTCGCGCACGACGGCTCTTCCGACGGGCCGGACCCCGCCCAGCTCGCCGCCGCCCTCGAGGCGGCCCCCGCCCGCGCCGCCGCCGCCGAAGCCGTGCTGGAGCGGTGCGCCTCCTCCGGGCTCTTCGCCCCGCCCTGGCTCTCCGGGCTGGAGGCCGCCCTCCGCGCCCACCGAGCGGTCGGGGAGGACCTGGCGCAGCTCGAGGCCGCCGCCGGCACGCTCGAGGACGTGCTCCGCGTGAACGCCGCGTTCGAAGATCTCCCGCGGGACGCCGCCGTCGCGCTGCGGGCGCTCGTCGACGCCCGCGCCGACGCCGAGACCGGGCTGGCGACGCTCGCCCGCGCCGTCGCGGAGGCCGAGATCGGGCGGCGCCTCGCCGAGTCCGCGGCTCTGCAGCGGCTCGACCCGCGCCGCGTCGAGACGGCCCTCGCACGCCTCGCCTCGCTCCAGCACGCCAAGCACGCCCTCGTCCGCGACGCCATCCTCGCCCGCTGGATCCAGCTCCAGCGCGACCGGCTCCTCGCCGGCACCGGCTCGCGGCTCAACGCCCTCGGCGCCGACCTCCGCCGCCGGCTCGTCACCCGCGGGCAGCGCGCCCTCCGCCTCCGCCAGGCGATCGCCCTCGGACGCCGCACCGAAGGGGGCGATCCCCTCTTCGACCTCCGCCCCGTCTGGATGGCCAGCCCCGAGACCGTCGCCCAGGCCTTCCCCCTCGAGCCCGTCTTCGACGTCCTGATCGTCGACGAGGCGAGCCAGTGCCGACTCGAGGAGGCCGTGCCCGTCCTCGCCCGCGCCCGCCGCGTCGTCATCGCGGGCGACCCGAAGCAGCTCCCGCCCACCCGCTTCTTCGAGACCGCCGTCACCACCACCGAGGCCGGCGAGCCCGAGACCGACCAGGACCTCTTCGAGAGCCAGCAGGCCGCCGCGGAGGACCTGCTCGGCGCCGCCCTCTCCATCGAGATCGAGCAGGCCTACCTCGACGTCCACTACCGCTCCCGCAACGCCGACCTCATCGCCTTCAGCAACGAGCACTTCTACGGCTCGCGCCTCCAGGCGATCCCCGGGCACCCGCGCAACCGCTCCCGCCTCGCGCCGCTCACCCTCCACCGCGCCGACGGCGTCTACGACAAAAGCGCCAACCCGATCGAGGCCGAACGCGTCGTCGCGATCGTCAAGGACCTCCTCAAACGCGCCGACCCGCCCTCCATCGGCGTCGCCTGCTTCAACGTCGTCCAGCGCGACCTCATCTCCGAGCGCCTCGACGCCGCGGCCGACGAGGACCCCGCCTTCGCCCGACGCCTCGCCGCGGCCCGCGACCGGCGCGGCGCCGGCGCCTTCGAGGGACTCTTCGTCAAGAACCTCGAGAACGTCCAGGGCGACGAGCGCGACCACATCATCATCTCCACCACCTACGGCCCGAACCCCGAGGGACGCTTCTACCGACGCTTCGGCCCCCTCGGCATGCCCGGCGGCGGGCGCCGCCTCAACGTCCTCGTCACCCGCGCCCGCGAGGAGGTGCACCTCGTCACCTCCATCCCGCCCGAGGCCTACCGCGCCCTCCCGCCCCTGGAGCACGGGCAGAACCCGACCGGCGCGTACCTCCTGCTCGCCTACCTCCGCTTCGCCGAGGTCCTCGCCGATCTCTACGAGGCCGCGACCGAACGCCGCCGGCTCGCCGAGTCCGCCCCCGACTCGCCCGAGGCCCGCCCGCCCCTGCGCCGCCGCGAAACCTCCGCCCCCACCCCCCTCGCCGAGTCCGCCGCCGAGCGTCTCGCCCGCGACCACGCGCTCGGCGGGCAGCTCTACTGGGGCAACGACGGCTTCTGCATCGACCTCGCGCTCGACCACCCGGACCGCGCGGGCGACGTCACCCTCGGCGTCCTGACCGACTTCCACCGCTTCGCCGGCGCCTCCGACCCGATCGAGTGGGAACTCTTCCGCACGCTCGCCCTCGCCTCCCAGGGCTGGACGCTCCACCGGGTCTGGAGCCCGCAGCTCTTCCGCGATTCGGAGGTCGTCCTCGCCGCCATCGCCGACCGCGCCGCCGCCGAGGCCGCGACGGCCGTCGATCCCGACGCCCTCCCCACCTGGAGCGAGCCCCCCGCGCCCGCCCCCGACGCCGGCGGGCAGGAGCCGGCGCCGGACGAGGGGTAGGAACGCACGATCGCGGCTCCTGCACACCGACCCGCGCCCGAACGCGGTCCGGTTCCGGATCGATGCGGGCGCCTGCGCGCATTCCGCGTCCGCGCACCTCCCCCCCGGAGGATGAGGAAACCGCCCCCTCTCTGCGGTACCCTGTCGACAGCCCGCGATGCCGCTTGTCGTTCTTACCCCAACCCTCCGACGGCTCCTCACCGCCGCGGCCGGCCTCCTGCTCGCCGCCGCCCCAGCCGCGGGCGAGGGCGTCGTCCTCCAGCTGCGCTGGGACCACCAGTTCCAATTCGCCGGCTACTACGCGGCCGAGTGGCAGGGCTTCTACGCCGAGGCGGGGCTGGAGGTGGAGATCCGTTCCGGACGCACGCCCGACGGACGCCCGATCGAACCGACCGTGGAGGTCGCCGAGGGGCGGGCCGACTTCGGCATCGGGGGGGCCGACGTCATCTTCGCCCGCGACCGCGGCATGCCCCTGATCGTGCTCGCCTCGATCTTCCAGGACAGCCCCGCGGCCTGGTACGCGCTCCCCCAGACCGACTTCAACGACCCGACCGACCTCATCCGCCTCCGCGTCTTCCGCCGCCCCGACGACCTCCTCGACGCCGAGTTCCTGGCCCTCCTCGACGCCGAGGGCGTCCGGATCGAGGAGCTGGAGACCGTCAGCCGCGGCTCCAGACGCACCAGCATCGAGGCCCTCCTCACCGGCGAGGTCGACGTCGTCCCCGGGTACAACCTCACCATGCCGTACCTGCTCCAGCGCGCGGGCGTGCAGCCCCGCGTCGTCGAGCCGGAGTGGTTCGGCATCAACTTCTACGGCGACTCGATCTTCACCCACTACCGCACCGTGCGGGAACGCCCCGGCCTGGCGCAGCGGTTCGTCGACGCGAGCCTCCGCGGCTGGCGCTACGCGATGCAGAACCCGGAGGAGATCGCCGCGCGCATCGCCGCCGAGCTGCCGCTCGCCGACGGCAGCCCCGGCGACCCCGAGCTGAACATGTTCCAGATCTCCCGCGTGCGGGAGGCGATGCTCCACCCGGTCGTCGACCCGGGGCACACCAACCCGCTCCGGTGGCGGGAGATGGAAGAACTCCTGGAGCGGGCGGGGGCGATCCGGGCCGGGCCCCGCGGCATCCCGCTCGTGTGGGACCCCGACGCGGCGATGGCCGATCGCCGGCGGCGGCTGCAGCAGGGCTTCATCCTGCTCGGGGTCATCACGCTGGTGGCGGGCGGGCTCGCCTGGCTCATCACCCTCCGCCGCGCCCTGCACCACCAGACCCGGGCCCTCCGCGAGCGGCAGCAGAGCCTCGAACGCCTGAACCTCCGCCTGCTCGAGGCCGACCGGCGCCTGCGCCGCGTGCTCGACGGCATCGTGAACTTCGTCGCCGTCCTCCTCCCCGACGGGACCGTGCTCGAGGTGAACGAGGCCGCTCTGCGGGCGGCGGCCATCCCTCGCGAGGCGGTGATCGGACGGCATTTCTGGGACACCCCCTGGTTCGGGCATGACGGGGAGGAGCAGGTCCGCCTCCGTGCGGCCGTGCAGCGCGCCGCCGGCGGCGAGACCGACCGCTGGGACGCCTCACTCCGCATCGGGGACGAGGGACGCACGATGGACGTGCGCCTCACCCCTCTCCGCGACGAGGACAAGGTCACCCACCTCATCGCCTCGGCGATCGACATCACCGAGCGCAAGGCCTGGGAAGAGCACCAGCGGATGCTGCTGGCCGAACTCAGCCACCGCGTGAAGAACACCCTCGCCCTGGTGCAGGCGATCGCCTCCGAGACCGCCCGGCGGTCCGGGAGCCTGGAGGAGTTCAGCGCTTCCTACCGCGGGCGGCTGTCGGCCCTCGCCCGCATGCACAGCCTGCTCGTGAACATGCAGTGGAGCGGCGTGGCCGTGGAGGACATCGCCCGCGCGGCGCTGGCGCCGCACGACGGGCCGGAGCTGGCCCGGTGTGACATCGGCGGACCCCGGGTGATCGTCTCCCCGAAACCGGCGCAGTCGCTGAGCATGGTCTTCCACGAACTCGCCACGAATGCGGCCAAGTACGGCGCCCTGACGACCGCGGAGGGGCGGGTCGAGCTGCGGTGGGGGTACGAGCCCTCGCGGACCTCCCGGGAGTCGGGGGACGGGCGCAGCGACTCGGAAGCCGCTCGGGGCGGGCGGGACCAGTCGCACTTCGTGCTCCGCTGGTCCGAGCACGAGGGCCCGCCCGTGCGGGCGCCGGAGCGGACCGGCTTCGGGATGGAGCTGATCCGGTCGCAGCTCGCGTACGAGCTGGCCGCGGAGATCGAGTACGTCTTCGCCTCCGAGGGCGTCCGGTGCATCGTGCGGATCCCGCGGGAGCGGCTGCGGGAGGGGTGGAACCCTCAGGAGCAGTCGCTGCGGCCGGCGCAGCGGTCAGGGGCGGAGACGGGAGCGATCTGATCCCGGCCGCGGGATGGGGCAAGAGGGGGTGGGGGAGACGGTGGGGAGAGGCGCCAGGGCGGCACCGCAGAAGGGACTTATCGGAATCGGAGTGAACGCCGGCGCTGCGGGCGTCGCGCGTCCGGAGTCCAGCGCGTTGCAGCGGTGGGGGAGCGGGGACGCCGCCGGGGGCCGTGAGCGCACCGGTGCAGTCCAAAAATGCAAGCAGCCTGCTCAGAGAGCAGGCTGCAGTGCGTTCGGCACGGCCTCGATGGCCGGTGAACAGTTGGGTCCACTCTTCGCCGGGCGTTACCGACCGGCTATCCGCGGTTCTGCATGTCTAGACGATGCAGAGTTGTACGCGGGCGACAATGCGTTCACTCGTCCCGGTGTGGCTCTCACCACTCGCCTTCCCGAACAGGGTTGGCGACCCGGGTCTAAGGAAATCCCTTAGAAAGG
>CAYMFP010000173.1:0-7000 GCA_964389385.1 uncultured Phycisphaeraceae bacterium
CCCTCCCTCCCCAGCCACGCCCCCGCTGCCCCCCGCCCAGAGATCTGTCATCTCCGCGGAAGGACCAGGTGCGCGCGCCCATGCCCCCGAGGCCCGCCCTCCCGCGGCGTATACTCGCGCGATGCGTCAGGACGACCAGCACGCCCCCGTCCGCACGATCGCCCTGATGAACCAGAAGGGCGGCGTCGGCAAGACGACCACCACCGTCAGTCTCGCCGCCGCGATCGCCCTCGAGGGCCGCCGCACCCTCATCGTCGACCTCGATCCCCAGGCCCACGCCTCCCTCCACCTCGGCGTCGAGCCGGGCGGCACGGAGCATTCCGTCTACGCCCTCCTCCACGACCCCGAACTCGCCTCCCCCGCCTGCCTCGCCCGCCCGCGCGACAACCTCCTCGTCCTCCCCAGCGAAACCGACCTCGCCGCCGCCGAGCCCGAACTCGCCGCCGAGCCCGACCGCTTCGCCCGCCTCCGCACCGCCCTCGACCGCCTCATCGCCGCCGAGCGAGCCGCCGGCACGCCGATCGAGTTCATCCTCATCGACTGCCCACCCTCCCTCGGGCTGCTCACCCTCTCCGGGCTCGTCGCCGCCCGGGAGGTGATCGTCCCGATGCAGGCCCACTTCCTCGCCCTCCAGGGCCTCGGCAAGCTCCTCGAGACCGTCGCCCTCGTCCGCCGCCAGCTCAACCCCAAGCTCCGCGTCAGCGGCGTCGTCCTCACCATGCACGACCCGCAGACCACCCACACCAAGGAAGTCGTCGCCGACCTCGAGAGCTTCTTCGAGCAGTCCCGCTCCGACGAGCAGAGCCCCTGGCGCTACGCCCGCATCCTCCACCCGCCCGTCCGCCGCAACATCAAGCTCGCCGAGTGCCCCAGCTTCGGCCAGACCATCTTCGACTACGCCGCCTTCGCCCCGGGCGCCCTCGACTACCGCAAGCTCGCCCGCGGCCTCGTCCAGGAGTGGGACGACGCGATGCGCCGCCTCCGCGCCGCCGGCCAGGCCGAGCCCAAGCCGACGCCCGCCCCGGCCCCGACGGCGTGATGCGCCCCGCGCCCACGCCAGCCGGTCGAGCCCGAACGCCCGCCGCGCCGCCCGCGAGCCACACCCGGGCCGTGCGCCTCGTCTTCCCCGCCTACGTCCTCGCGCTGCTCGCCGCCACGCTCTGGCCGAACCTCCGCATCGAGAGCCAGACCATCGAGCGTCCGGACCTGCTCGCCCACCTCGTCGTCTTCGGCGGGTTCCAGATCCTCCTCACCGCCTGCGGCTTCTTCGGACGCCCCGCGTCGCTCCGCAACATCGCCCTCGCCACGGCCGCCGGCCTCGTCTTCGCCGGGCTCAACGAGGCCGCGCAGGCCATCCCCGCCCTCGGGCGAACCAGCGCGGTCGACGACTACCTCGCCAACGCCCTCGGGATCGCCGCCGCCGCCGCGTGCTGGACGCTCGCCGCCCTCCTCCGGCGCGCCCGCGTCCAGCGGCACGCCGCACGGGACCGATAAACCCGCCATGTCCGCCCCAGCGGCCGGCCCAGACGCTCACCCCCCCCACGCGCCGCCCCCCAGCCCGAGTGGTCCGGACGCCCCCGCGCCCCCGCCCGCCCGCGGCCCCGGGCACCCCTCGCTCGGCCGTGCGATCCAGACCGTCTCCGGGCTCACCCTCGTTTCCCGGGTCCTCGGCCTCCTCCGCGACGTCCTCACCGCAGCCCTCTTCGGCACCACGGCCGTCGGCTCGGCCTTCGCCGCCGCCTTCGCCATCCCCAACACCTTCCGCCGCCTCTTCGGCGAGGGCGCCCTCTCCGCGGCCTTCCTCCCGGAGTATGCCCGCCTCGACCGCGACGACCCCCGCCGCGCCGCCGCCCTCGCCTCGCTCACGCTCGCCGGGCTCGCCCTCGTCGCCGGGCTTGTCACGCTCCTCGCCGAGGCGGCCCTGCTCGCCCTCCTCCTGACCACCCCGCACGACGCCGAGCGCGCGCTCTCGCTCCGGCTCATCATGCTGATGCTGCCCTTCATGCCGCTCATCAGCCTCGCGGCGATCCTCGGCGGCATGCTCCAGACACACGGGCGTTTCGGGCCCTGGGCCGCGGCCCCCATCCTCCTCAACCTCTTCATGATCGCCGCCGCCCTGCCGTTCGTGCTCGGCGGCGGCGCGCCGGTCCCCGGCGCGTACGCCCTCGGAGTCGCGGCCGTGCTCGCCGCGGCGGCCCAGGTGGCCTGGTCGCTCCTCGCCCTCCGTCGCGTCGCCGCGTGGCGCTGGTCGCCCGGCGAGGCTCGCGACGCCGGACGCCGGGTCCTCCACCGCTTCGGGCCCGTGGTCCTCGGGCTCGGCACGCTCCAGATCAACAGCCTGCTCGACACGCTCGTGGCGATGTGGCCGATCTGGGTCGGCTCCACGATCGACACCCCCGCCGGCGTCCTGGCGTACCCCCTGGACGACGCCTCGAACGCGATCCTCTTCTACGCGCAACGCCTGTACCAGTTCCCGCTCGGCGTCTTCGGCGTCGCCGTCGCCACGGCCGTCTTCCCCGCCCTCAGCCGGGAGGCGGACGACGCCCCCGCCTTCGGCGAGACCCTCCGCCGCGGGCTCCGCCTGAGCCTCTTCATCGGCCTGCCCGCCTCCCTCGGGCTCGCGCTCGTCTCCCGAAACCTCGTCGGTGCGATCTTCGAGGGCCTCGGCGAACGCTTCACGGCGGAGGGGGCCGATCGCACGGCCGCGGTGCTCGGCTTCTACGCCGCCGGCGTCTGGGCCTACTCGCTCAACCAGGTCCTCACTCGCGCCTTCTACGCGGCGGGCGACACCCGCACCCCGACGCGCATCGCCGTCGGCATGGTCGCCCTGAACGCCGTGCTGAACGTCTCGCTCATCTGGTGGCTCCGCGAGGCGGGGCTCGCCCTCGCGACGGCCACGAGCGCCACCGCGCAGACCGCCCTGCTCCTGCTCTGCGCCGCGCGGCTGCCGGGCGGTCGTCCCCTCGACGCGTCCGTCCGCCGCGGGGCGGGGAAGACGCTGGGCGTCGCCGCCGCGATGGGCGCGGCGGTGGGCGCGGTGCTCCTCGTCCTGCCCGGGGCGACCTCGCCCCTCGGGCGGATGGGCGTGCTCGCCGCGTGCGTCGGCATCGGGGCTATGGTCTATCTGGCGGCCGCCCGCCTGAGCGGGGCCCCCGAACTGCGGTGGCTCCTGCATCGGGGCGTGGCGGTTCCGCCGAAGCAACCCCGAAGCCCGAAGGCCCCGGCCGAACCCGCGCCGGGCTGCGAAGAGAATGCCCATGATCCGTGATCGCGTCCGCCCGTTCCGCCCCCTGCTCTCGATCGCTTTGCTCGTCGGCCTCGCGTCCCTGCCGCTCGTCGCCCTCGCGGCCTGCAACACGGTCGCGGGCGCGGGCGAGGACCTGAAGGCGGTGTCGCGAAACACGCAGGAAGCGATCCGCAACGCCACCGACGGCGATCGCCGCGACTGACGGCCTCGCCCGCCGTTCCCTTCCTTATTCTACCCACGCTCCGGAGATCATCATGGACCGTCAGGACACCGTTCGGCTCGCCGCGCTGCTCGCCTCGGCCGGGATCGCCGCCGCCTTCACCGCGGGCTGCCACACCGTCGAAGGGCTCGGCGAGGATCTGCAGCGTTCCTCCGAGAACGTGCAGGAGGCGATCGACCCGGATGAAGCCGATCCCATCGATCCCGAGGAGATGGAGGCCGCCGATCCGGCCGAGATCGACCCCATCCCCGCGGCCGACGACGAGCCTTTCCCGCCGCGCGACCCGACCAGGTACTGACCCGCGAGCCCGGGAGGCCGGCCCGGGTGGGGGGAACTGAATGCCGGACCTCACCGGGCTGCCCATCGCGATCACCGGCGCGTCCAGCGGCATCGGGGCCGCCACGGCGATCGCCTGCGCCCGCGCCGGCATGCCCGTCGCGCTCATGGCGCGTCGCGCCGACCGCCTGCACGAACTCGCCGAACGCATCCGCGCGGCCGGCGGCCGCGCGGATGTCTTCCCGGGCGACGTGACCGACCCCGCCGACTGCTCGCGACTCGTCGAGGGCGCGGTCGCCGCGTTCGGCTCGCTCTACGCCGTCTTCGCCAACGCCGGCTACGGCGAGGAGGCGGCCTCGGCCGACATGCCGGAGGATCGCCTCCGCCGCATGTTCGAGGTCAACTTCTTCGGCACGATGAACGCCGTCCGCCCGGCGGTCGCCCGGATGCGCGAACGCCCGGCGGGCGGAACGCGGGGGCACGTGCTCATCTGCGCCTCGTGCCTCTCCAAGCTGGGCGTGCCGTACCACGGGGCGTACTGCGCCACCAAGGCCGCCCAGGACCACGTCGGACGGGCGATGCGGATCGAACTCGGGCGCGAGGGCATCGCCGTCTCGACCGTGCATCCCGTGGGGACGAGCACCGAGTTCTTCGAGCAGAGCGAACGCCTGAGCGGGCCGTCGCGGCTCGTCGACCGCTCGAGCGGGCGGTTCATGCAGCCGCCCGAGACCGTCGCGCAAGCCATCGTCCGCCGCCTGCGCCGCGGGCGGGGCGGCGAGGTCTGGACGCGCCCCTCCGCCCGGATCGCGTTCGCCGCGGCGAACATGTTCCCGGCGCTGACCGACCGCGTCCTCGCGCGGATGGTCGACCGCCGGCTCGCCGCCGCCGATCGCCGCGGCCTCTGACGCCCGCACCCGCAGGGGCGGCGGCCCGGGAAAGAAAGAAGCCCCGCGATCCGCGGGGCTTCTCCGGTCGTCACGCCGTGCGGCCGAACGTCAGGCCGGCTTCTCCTCGCCGACCTGCCAGCGGTAGAACGCCGCGATCACGTTGTCCCCGCCGACGAGGTCCTTGATCTTCTTGGAGGGCTCCATGATGAACGGCTGCTCGTTGAGCGCGATCTCCTCGAAGAACTTCCGCATCCCGCCCTCGACGATCTTCTCGGCGATCTCCTTGGGCTTGCCGGACTCCATCGCCTGCTCGAGGCGGAAGCGGCGCTCCTTCTCGACCGCCGCCTGGGGCACGTCGTCCGGGCGGACGCCCTGCGGGCGCGGGACGGCGGCCGTGATGTGCATGCAGATCTGGCGGAGCACGTCGTCGGCGACGTTGCCGTGCACCTGCACGAGCACGCCGGTCTTGCCGTCGTGGTGCACGTAGGAGCCGTACTTGGCCGCGCTGTCGCCCTCGACCTTGTGCGCCCGGGCGATGGAGATGTTCTCGCCGGTCTGGGCGCGGATCTCGTCGACGGCGGCGCGCATCTCGTCCGTCGGCTCGATGGCGCCGGCCGGGGCCTTGAGCGCGAGCTCGGCGAGCTTCTCCGCCGTGCGGATGAAGTTGTCGTTCTTCGCGGTGAAGTCCGTCTCCGCCCGCAGCTCGACGATGGCCGCGGCGGAGCCGTCGACCTTGACGGCCACACGCCCCTCGCCCGCGGCGCGGTCGAGCTTCGTGTCCATCTTGCCCTTCATCTCCTTGCGGAGGATCTCGATGGCCTTGTCCTTGTCCCCGCCGGCCTCGGTCAGGGCCTTCTTGCAGGCCATCATGGGCAGGCCCGTCTCGTTGCGGAGGGCCATCACGTCTTTGGCGTTGATCTCGGCCATGCTGCTCGTCTCCGTGTGTCGGCGTGCCCGGCGCGCCGGCCGCGGGTGGGGCGGGCGGGCGACGGGTCCAGCACCGTCCCGGAGAGAATCCGGAGGGTGGCTGATCGCCGCCGGGCTGAGGGGGATAGGGAAAGGCGGCGGGCGCCGCGACGGCGCCCGCCCGCGATCGGTGCCGGCTCAGGCGTTGCGGGCCGCGGCGGCCTCGGCGCCGCGGTGCTCGGACGACTCCGCGTCGCCCGCCTCGGCGGCCTGCGGCTCGTCGGCGCGGAACTGGGCCCGGCGGGAGCGGCGCGGCTGCGAGCCGTCGTCGCCCTCCTGGGCGCGCTCGGCCTGCTCGGCCGTGGCGTTCTGCAGCGGGCGCTGCTGCTTGCCGTCGGCGGCGGCGAGGCACAGCTCGCGGACGATGACGTCGATCGAACGCATCGAGTCGTCGTTGCCCGGGATCGCGATGTCCACGAGGTCCGGGTCGCCGTCGGTGTCGACGAGGGCGATCGTCGGGATGCCGAGCTTCTTGGCCTCCTTGAGGGCCGTCGTCTCCCGGCGGACGTCGATGATCACGAGCGCGCCGGGCAGCTTGTGCATGCCGCGGATGCCGTCCAGGTTGCGCTTGATCTTCTTGCTCTCGCGGCGGAGCTGGCTCTCCATCTTCTTGGAGTAGCTCTGGAAGTTGTCCGTCTGCTCGATGCTCTCGAGCTCCTCCAGCCGCTTGAGCCGCGTGCGGATCGTGCGGAAGTTCGTCAGCGTGCCGCCGAGCCAGCGCTCCGTGACGTAGTGCATGCCCACGTCGCGGACGCGGCTCTCGATCACGCCCTTGGCCTGCCGCTTCGTCCCGACGAAGCAGATGTCCTTGCCCTCGCTCACCGTCCGGGTGATGAACTTCTTCGCCAGCAGGAGGCCCTTGACGGTCTCCTTGATGTCGATGATGTGGATGCCGTTCCGCTTGCCGTAGATGTACGGCTCCATCTTCGGGTTCCAGCCGCTGGCGCGCTGCCCGAAGTGGATGCCGGATTCGATGAGGTCCTGGACGAGGGGGGTGGCCATGAGAGCCTGCTTTCTGTCAGCGGCACCGGCGGGACCGGAACCGGCGAGCGCCGCGCCCGGACGGCTCCGCCCGGGGGTGCGGCACCCCGGGCCCGCGCAAGGGCGCTTGGGATGCGAACCGTTTGAACGCTTGTACGCCCGCCCCGGTCCCACACCGGGCGCGGACGGATCCCCCACGGAGCCGGCTGGTCCGTGGCCGGCATGCTAGGGAGCCCGAAACACCGGGGACAAGCCCACCCCCCGCCCCCGCCCCCTAGGCTCCACGGCGCGGCGGACGCATCCTCGGTTCCGGCGGGTCCGAACCCGCGCGAGCAGCGGGCGCGGCGCCGCGCCCCGAATACCCACCAGAACGGGAGATAGACGCGATGTCCCCGCCGCTGGCCGCCCCCCGGCCCGACACCG
>CAYMFP010000174.1:0-6974 GCA_964389385.1 uncultured Phycisphaeraceae bacterium
GGGGTGGGGTCGTGGGGCTCGACGTGGATGAGGACGTTGGTGACGCGGGGGTCGTCGGCGCGGATGGCTTCCTTGACGCGTCCGGTCACGCGGTGGGCTTCGTCGACGCGCATGGCCGGGTCGACCTCGAGGTGCATGTCGATCCAGAACCGGCGGCCGATGCGTCGCGCGTGGGCCTGCTCGACGCGGTCGACCTGGCGGTCGGCGGCGGCGACGTCGGCGGCGCGCTGGGCGACGTCGGGGGCGGTGGTGTCCATGAGGTCGCGGAAGGGGCGGCGGAGGAGGCGGGCGGCGTTGAAGACGATGACGCCGCTGGCGAAGAGGGCCGCGGCGTCGTCGGCCCAGACGGGCCCGCCGAGGACGGCGACGCCGACGCCGAGGAAGGCCGCGGCGGAGGTGATGGCGTCGGAGCGGTGGTGCCAGGCGTCGGTGTGCAGCGCGTCGCTGGACTGGAGGGAGCCCTCAAGGTGGACGACGCGGAAGAGGCCTTCCTTGACGGCGACGACGCAGGCGAGGACGAGCAGGGTCCACCAGGCGGGGGCGCGGTGGGGCGTGAGGATCTCGCGGACGCTCTCGATGGCGATGCCGACGCCGGCGGCGAGGATGATGAGGGCGACGACGAGTGCGGCGATGGTCTCGGCGCGCCCGTGCCCGTAGGGGTGCTCGCGGTCGGCGGGCTTGGCGCCGTAGCGGAGCCCGCCCCAGATGACGGCGCTGCCGACGACGTCGAGGAGGCTCTCGACGGCGTCGGCGACGAGGGCGTAGGAGTGGCCGAGGACGCCGGCGGCGAGCTTGATCGCGGCGAGGGCGAGGTTGGCGCCGAGCCCGAGGAGGGCGAGGCGCTGGCCACGGGCGGTAGCGGCGCGGTCCGGCACGGGCGATGGTAGAGGCGGGAGCGCCGCGGATGAGCGCCGGCGTGGGGCGGGGCGGGGGAGGGTGGGGTGAGTGGAGCGGATCAGGAGATCGCGATCAGCTCGGCGAGCCCGGGCGGGTAGACCGCTTCGCGGGTGGCGCGGAGTTCGTCCGGCGTCCACCATCGGTGGGCGAGCGTGACGTTGTGCTCGTGCGGCGTGAAGCCGTCGCGCGAAGGCTCGAAGCGGGCGCAGCGGACGACGTAGTAGCGTTCGACGGCGAGGACCCACTCGCCGAGGTGGCGGATGGGGCAGCGGCGCTCGGCGACGCACGGGCCGCAGGACTCGACGCGGAGCCCGGTCTCCTCGAAGAGTTCGCGGACGGCGGCCGCGTCGAAGCTTTCACCGGGCTCGACGCCTCCGCCGACGGTCGCCCAGTGCCGGCGGGGCGGGTCGGCGTCCTGGAAGTGGAACAGGAGGACGCAACCGGCCTCGTCGACGGGCAGGATGCGGGCGCTGGGGCGTTCGCGGAGTGTCGTCGGGTCGGGGGCGGTCGGCTCGGATGAGGGCATGCGGCGGCTCCCGGGCGTGCAGGGTAGCCGATCCGGCAATTCACCGAGAAGCACCGACGGAGCCGCCGCACTCCGGACAGCGAGCCTCCGGCAGCCCGCGCAGGTCGTAGTTGCAGCGCGGGCAATGACCGGGGATGCGCGCGGGCAGTGCCGGCAGGGCGAGCGCGGCGAGCATGGTCGCGCCGCCGACGAGCGCGAGGCGTCCGAGGAAGCCCTTGTAGTCCATCCACCCCAGCGGGGTCGGGATCACGTCCGGGGCGAGCGGGGTGCACATGTCGCATGTGCACCATTGGCGGATGTCCGAGATCCACCAGCGCACGCGGTCGCTCGTCGCCAGCCCGAGCGTGCCCCCGACCGCGAACTGAAGCAGCCCGGCGACGAGCAGGAAGCGTCGCACGCGGCGGCGTTGCTCGCGGTCCCACGGGCGGTGGTGCAGATGGGAGGGCACGGCGTTCATCCGCGGCGTCCTGCTGTCAGGCGACCGGCGGCTCCAGCGGCAGGCGCCGGGCGAGGTCCAGGTACCCGCGGACGTTCGCCGCCGTCTCCGTCATCGAGTCGCCGCCGAACTTGTCCATGAAGCAGCGGGCGACCTCGAAGGCGACGACGTTCTCCATGACCACGCTCGCGGCGGAGACGGCGCAGTAGTCGCTGCGCTCGTACTGGCTCGTCGTCGCCTCCTTGGTGTTCAGGTCGACGCTGGGGAGGCCCTTGAGCACGGTCGAGATCGGCTTCATCGTGCCGGTGACGACGATCGGCTGTCCGTTGGTCATGCCGCCCTCGGTGCCGCCGGCGTTGTTGCGCGTGCGGACGAAGCCGAGGGTGTGGTCGTCCTTCCGCGCGGGGTCCCAGACGATCGGGTCGTGCACGTCGCTGCCGCGGAGATCGGCGACGCCGACGCCGAGGCCGATCTGCACGGCCTTGAAGGCCTGGATGCCCATGACGGCGTAGGCGATCCGCGCGTCGAGCTTGGTCGTCCAGTCCATGCTGGAGCCGATGCCGGGGGGGCAGCCGAAGACGTGGCACTCGACGTGCCCCCCCACCGTGTCCTTCAGGCGCCGCGTCTCGGTGATGATCTCGATCTGCCGCTGGGTGACCGCCTCGTCCGGGCAGTACGTCTCGCTGGCGTCGCGCCTGGCGATCAGCTCCCGCCAGTTGGCCTCGGTGACCTGCACGTCGGTCCGGGCGTCCAGGATCTGGCGGACGAAGCCGAAGGCCTCGATGCCGAAGGGGCGGAGGAGGCAGCGGGCGATCGCGCCGGCCGCGACGCGGCTGGCCGTCTCGCGGGCGGAGGCTCGCTCGAGCGTCTCGCGGCAGTCGGTGGTGAGCCACTTGATCGAGCCGGCGAGGTCGGCGTGCCCGGGGCGGGGGCGGTAGACGGGGGGCGTCTTCTTGAGGTCGTCGAGGCGGGAGTCGCGGTTGGGGATGAGGTAGACGAGCGGGGCGCCCGTGGTGCGTCCGCGGCGGACGCCGCAGAGGGGCTCGACGTGGTCGGTCTCGATCTTCATCCGCCCGCCGCGCCCGAACCCGCCCTGGCGGCGGAGGAGTTCGGCGTTGATGAAGTCGAAGTCGAGTTCCAGCCCGGCCGGGAGCCCGGTGATGGTCGTGACGAGCCCGGGCCCGTGGCTCTCCCCGGCGGTCTGGTAGTTCAGCGTGGGCATCGCCCCACTCTATCGACGCGTGGGCGGGGCCTGCTCAGGCGGGGCGGGGAGAAGGGGGAACCCGGCGCGGCGGCCGGCGAGAGCCGCGGCGCCGACCCAAAGCGACGGCCGCCCCGGCGGGCGGGGCGGTCGTCCAGCGGTATCGGAGATCCGTCGCTCAGGCGAGGGCGGGCTTGGCGGCCGGGGCCGTCAGGCGGGACATCGCGCCGAGGACGGAGGCGGCGGCGCCGAGGCCGATCATCGTGCCGAGGACGCCCTGGATCGCGCCGAAGCTCACGCCGGCGAAGGTGTGGGCGTGGCAGGAGCAGGCGCAGGCGAGGCCGGTGCAGTGCGTGCCGGCGGCGATGGCCGTGTCGGCGGCCTGCATGCCGGTCGCGCCGAGGGCGACGGAGGCGAGGCCGAGAACGATGGCGAGGGTGGCTCGGGTCATGGTCTGTCTCCTCGGAGGCCGTCGGTCCCGGGCCCGCGGATCGCGGGCGATGGGTGGGCGGGGTGGACGGCCCGGGTGGCGGGTGACTGAGAATCGATTCTCATTGTACCCCGGATGCAGGATCGGCCATCGGGTCAATCCGCTTCGACGGGAGAGAGATCGAAGACGCTCCAGATGTCGGAGCGTTCGTCGGTCCAGGGGCGGACCCGCTTCTGGGGGTTGAGCCAGAACCAGCGGACGCTGCGGCCGATCCCGCCGAGGGCCGCGGCGTCGCGGGCGAGGACGACCCAGGTCGACGGGACGCGGCCGGTCGGGTCGCGCTCGTCCGGGAGGATGTCGCGCCAGATGCGGGCCTCGAGCCCGAGGGCCTCCGCGGCCGCGGCGACGACGGGCTCGAGGTCCAGGTACTGGTTCGAGACGTGGATCACCAGCAGCCCGTCCGGGGCGAGGCGGGAGAGGTAGATCTCCACGGCCTCGAGCGTGAGCAGGTGGACGGGGATCGCGTCGCTGCTGAAGGCGTCGACCAGGACGAGGTCGAGCGAGCCCTCCGGGTGCTCGGCGATGGTGAGGCGGCCGTCGCCGAGGACGACCGGGGGGAGGTCGGCCCCGGAGCGGCGGGCGCGGGTCAGGAAGCTGAACAGGTCCGGGTCCTCGGCGATGCGGACGACGGCCGGGTCGATCTCGTGGAAGACCATGCGGTCGGCGGGGCGGGCGTAGTCGGCGAGGGCGCCGGTGCCGAGGCCGATGAGGGCGGCGGCGTACCCGTCCGGGCGGCGCTCGTGCAGCTCGGCGAAGGCGGCGCCGGCGGGCCCGGAGGGGTGGTAGTAGCCGGTGGGGCGGCCCTCGAAGCCCGGGCCGCGGAGTTCGAGTCCGTGCAGGGTGGTGCCGTGCAGGAGCAGGTGGGCGGGGGCGGCGTAGTCGTCGTCGTCGCGCTCGACGCGGTGGACGCCGAAGAAGGTGCGCTCGCGGTGGAGGACGCGGCCCTCGCTCGGGCGGAACTGCTGGACGCCGAGGGCGACGAGCACGCAGGCGCCCATCGCGAGCCCGGAGCGCGAGGCGATGAAGATCAGGATCGCGGGCGCGCCGATCGCGAGGGCGTCGACGAGGTAGCCGCCGACGATGCCGAGTTCGGCGAGCGCGACCTCGACGGCGACGAGGTAGACGAGCAGCCCGCCGGCGATCGCCGCGGCGAAGGGCCAGGCCCGCCCCGCGGCGCGCTCGCCGCGGCGCGGGGCCCCGCCGGCGCGGCGCCAGGGGAGGAGCAGGGCGAGCGCCGCGAGCGTGATCGGGTACTCGAGCACGCGGTCGAAGAGGACCGGGGCGAGGAGCCCGTTGAAGAGCCCGCCGAGGGCCCCGCCGACGGAGATGAGCAGGTAGTACTCGGTGAGGCGGGCGGTGCCGGGGCGGTCGCCAGCGAGCAGGCGGTGGGCGAAGAGCCCGCCGACGCCGAGCACGAGCAGGTGCAGCGCGGCGACGAGCCAGAGCGGCTGCTTGGCCTCCAGCAGCAGGGCGACGGCGAGGGCGAGCAGCGCGATGACGAGGATCCGGCCGAGCGGGGCGGTGCGCAGCGGGAGGCGCGGGCTGAAGGCCAGGATGAACGTGAGCAGGTAGATCGAGAGGGGGACGACCCAGAGCAGCGGCACGGCCGCGACGTCGGTGGTCAGGTGCGTCGTCGCCCCGAGCATGAGGCTCGACGGGACGAACGCCAGGGCGATCCAGCGGAGGCGGCGGAGCCAGCACGTGCGGGCGTCGTCGCGCTCGCGCGGGCCGGCGTGCGGCTCGACCTTCGGTTCTTCGGCGGCGGGGGTGGCGCGGGCCGTGGAGGTGGCGAGCTGCGGCGCCTCGCGGCGGGCCGCGAGCAGCCCGCACGCGGCGATGAGCAGGATGAAGAGCGCGTACCCGCCGAGCCAGAGCCCGCGCTGCGTCGGCAGGGCGAGGGCCGGCTCGATCACGAACGGGTACGCCAGCAGCCCGAGGAAGCTCCCGGCGTTGCTCGCGGCGTAGAGGAAGTACGGGTCGCGGGCCCTGGGGTGGTCGGTCCGGCTGAACCAGCGCTGCAGCAGCGGCCCGGCGGAGGCGACGCCGAAGAACGTCGGCCCGGTGGTCGCGAGCAGCCAGGCGAGCAGCCACGGGACGGGCCACGCCGAGCGCGGCGGATCCGTGAGCAGCCCGCCCGTGAGGAAGACGAGCCCGAGCCCGCAGGCGACGACGGCGGCGTGCACCGGGGCCTGCACGCGCATGCGGAGACGCCCGATCCCGTGCGCGTAGGCGTACCCCGCGAGGAGGGCGGTCTGGAAGAAGAGCATCGCCGTGTTCCAGACGGCCGGCGAGCCGCCGAGCAGGGGGAGCACGGCCTTGGCGGCCATGGGCTGCACGGCGAAGAGCAGCGCGGCGCCGAGGAAGATGGCGAGACCGAACAGGATCAGCACGGGGCCATCGTACATGTCGCGACGAGCCGGCGGCGCAAGCCGCCGGGGCTCCCGTGCGCCCGCCCGGTCGTCGGCCTTTGCGGAGAGGGAGTACGCGAAGGCGCGAAGGGGACGCGAAGGACGCGAAGAGGAGGGGATTGGGGGGCATCGGGCGTCCGTCGCGCGTAGGAAGGAGCCCCGAGCGCGAGCGAGGGTCCGACGCCCGGGCTTCCCCGTGCTCGCGTCTCGCCTCCGTCCCCTCACGCCGCCAGCCGCGCCGGCGCCTCGCCCGACGCGAGACGGCCGGCGACGGATCTGTGCGCCGTCGGCCGCCCGACGCTCACGGTGAAGATCGCGCTCACCGGCCCGACCGTTCCGGCGCGCTGCCCCTGCACGGTGTACTGCACGCTCTCGACCCCGGCGGGGAGCGTCGCGTCGACGAAGTGCTTGGTCCCACCCCCCGTCGCGCCCAGGAAGGCGAAGCCCGTCTCGCCGGGCAGGCGGCGGCGGACGAGGTAGGCCGTCCCGCTCGTGCCGCGCGGGTTGCTGGCCTTCCAGAAGAGCGTGAGCGCCCCGAGCGTCGGGTCGAGCTCGACGCGCAGACCGGTCGGCTGCGCGGGGGGCGGCGCCGGCGAGCGGGCCGCGGGGGCGGGGATCTGCGCGCGTTGGTAAACGCCGGGATCATCGGAGGCCTCGGCGAAGGCGCGGACGAGCCGCACCGCGTCGGCGACGGCCCCGCGCAGCTCGTCGAGCCGCTGGACCGCCGCGGCGGTCGCCGCCTGCGCCGCGGCCCTGGCGGCCTCCTGCGCGACGAACGCCTCGCGCGCCGCCTCCGCCGCGTCCGCGACGGCCTGCGCCTGCTCGGGCGTCAGCCCGATCTCGGCGGCGTGGGCGGCGAAGACCGGCGCGTGGGCCTCGGCCCAGGCGAGGAAGGCGGATCGCGGCGCGGCCGGGTAAGTGGACATGCGTGCGATCTCGTCCGTCCGCGCGGCGTGCGTGAGGCGGAGTTCAGGCGGCGTTGCAGAAAACGGGCGTTGATGGCCTTCGGACGCGCA
>CAYMFP010000175.1:0-6930 GCA_964389385.1 uncultured Phycisphaeraceae bacterium
CTTCCCCTCTCCCCACAGGCCGTCAGGCCTCGAGACGCGGACGACGCCTGGAGGCGCCGCCCGCATCGGCTGCTTGGATACCCCGCGGCTCTCGCCGCGGCCGGCGCGTCAGCGCCGCCGGCGACGGATCGCGGCCGCGCCGCCCACCCCGGCCAGCGCGAGCACCCCCGGCGCGGGGACGATCGTGCCCGAGATGTTGTCGAACGTCGTGAGCTGCCCGCTCGACTCGTTGTAGTAGTTGAACACCAACCCGTCGATCCCGCCGCTCACGCCCGCGAGCGTCAGGTTGATGTCCTCGAACGCGATCCCGCTGTCGACGCCGTTCTTGAAGAAGCGGAACGAGCCGTCCGTCGCCAGCGTGAGGCCGATCTGGAAGACCTCGCCCGACGTCCAGGTGAAGCCCGAGTCGACGAACACGCCCGAGCCGCCGACGGCCTGGAGCACGTCGATCGTCCCGTCCGTGTCGAACAGCACGCGCGTCACGATGTACCCCTCGGTCCCCTGCGGCGCCCAGCCGACGGCCGTGCCGCTCCCCTGGATCTGCACGTCCGTCGCCAGCGTGCCGAACGCGGGGCCGAAGGACGGGCCGAAGGCGCTGTCGGAGAGCCCACTCCCGTCCGACATGTGCTGCAGCGCCAGACCGCTGAACGCGTTCCCGATCGAGAAGACCGGGTCGTACGACATCGACCAGCCCCCCGTCGGCGAGACGAACGGGCCCGCCGGGAACCCTTCGAAGTCTTCGCTGAGCCCGACGTTCTTGGTCGGCGTCCCCACGGCCCCTTCCTGGACGTACAGCGAATCCGCACGCATCGAGATGCGGTCCGCCGTCGCGGTCCCGGCGACCACGGCCACGGCGCCGGCCAGCACGAACCTGCTCATCTGCACGATGATCTCCTCTTCTCGCCCTCGAGGCGATGAACGACCGCCTCCCCGGCGGCCTGGGAACAGTGCGCGAGATCCTCCGAGTGGATCTCGACTCCAAATGGACGAAGGCGAGGGGGTGCTCCCCTCGTGAACGCACGGAACGAAGGAGACCGCAAACGGACACCGGATCGTGTCCCCGCTTCGCGCATGGCGAGACGGCGGAGAGACGACCGAACGGCCCGGGCGGTCCTATGGGGAAAGGGGCGAGTCGAAGATGCCCCACCGACGAAACCTCAAGCTACCGAACTCCCGGACGAGATGCAACACCAATTTGGGTCGGGTGCAATGCCTCTCGGGTCCCACGGTCTGCCCGGCCGCACGCCCGGAAGTCGCCCGTGGCCGGCTCGGCGGCTCCCGGAGATCCGCGTCCTGCTGCCCCGCCGGAGCCTCCACACCCGCCCCGGTGTCTTCCGCTCCTGCCCCGGAGAAGCCCGCACCCCGGCGCGGCGATTCTGTCGTCGGCGACACCGGTTCATCGTTTCCTTGCAAGGATTTACGTCGCCTCCCGGGCGAATCCGGGGTATCGTCCATGTGGAGCGGCCGCCGCCCCGACGACTCACAGGGGCCCGGCCGGGGTGCGGTCTGTCCGCACCCGCGCGAGAGAGAGAACGTCCGCAATGTCTTCCCGCCGCTTGCTTCCGATCTTCGCCGTCGTCGCCGCCGGCACATGCTTCGTCGGGCTCGGGGCCGTCACCGCCGCCGCCATCGAGGGCGAGTCGGCCGCGCCGCACCTCCGGCTCGTCGCGTTCATGGACGCCCAGCCCGTCCCCCAGCCCACACCCCACCCCGCCGGGGCCGGGCGGCCCGCCCACCGGGATCCGGCCGCGGCGCCCCGCGACGTCCGTGCGGCCGACCTGGTGCGCCTCAAGACCGGGCTTCCCCTCGGCAACGCCGCGGGCCCCCTCGCCCTGGGCGCCGCCGGGCTTTTCCTCCTCATCGCCCGCCGCCGATAAACGCCCCGGCGTCCTCCGCCCCGATCGCGGAGCGGCTTCCCGGCCGCGCCCGAGCGCCCGGCTGTGCCGCCTCTGCCGCCGGTGCGGGCTGCGCGCCCCGGATCCGTGCGCCGGATCGAAAACTTCGCGGCACGCGCACGCCGCGTTCTGCAATCTCCTCTCGCGTTCGCCGAAATGAGCGAACGGCCCGCCGCCGACGCGGACGGACCACAGAGGAGAAGCACGATGATTCTCGATCGGACCCCGCTCTCCCGGGCGGAGCGCGCCGAGGCCGCGCGACGGCACGGACGCTCGCTCGCCCTCCCCGCCCGCCCCCTCATCCGCGAGGGCTCCCTCGAGCGCTACGACGAACTCCGCGCCGCCCGCGAGCAGCGCTCCCTCCGCAACCTGTTCCGCGCCAGGATCCGGTGACGCCGGCACGCCCCGCGCGGCGGAGCCGCCGCGCGGGGTGAGCGGTCCGCGGCGCGCCGGGCCGTTACTCGAACTTCCCGCGCACCTTGATCTCGAAGTCGTGCAGGTTCTGCACGTCCTCGGCCGACTTCTCCGCGAACTTCTCGAACCGCGCGATCACCGGCGCCGGCTCGTCGAACGCCAGCTTCCCGAGCGTCGCGAACTTGTTCGACAGGTACTCGTGCAGCGGGGCGTCCGTGTTGCGCGCGTGCCCCGCCGGGTACATCACCAGCCCCGAGTCGTGCTCGCCGCCCCGGTCGTCCGTGATGACCACGCTCGTCGGGATCCCGTCCGGGTAGCGGCGGTCGTACTCCGGGCCCCCGTGCGCGAACTCGATCTTGTCCATCAGGCGCCGCGTCCGGGCGTCGAAGATCGCGTCGTGGCTGTAGTCCTCCGGGACGAGGATCAGCTCCTTCCAACCGACCCGCTTCGTGTCCAGCGCCTTCCGCAGCAGCGTCGCGATGATGTAGACCATCGAGTGGTCCGCCGACTGCCGCGTCTTCGGCTCGCGCTTCGCCGGGTCGCCGATGATCCCGAACGCCGGCTCGTACGCCACGATCTTGATCTTCCCGATCCGCCCGCCCTCCGCGTCCTCCAGCAGCCGCGGCTGCTTGGTCAGCAGGTCGAGCATCGCCTGGATCGCCCCCGCCGACTGGTGCTCGTACAGCCCCAGCTTGAAGTGCATCCCCATCACCGCGAAGTCGCTCCCCGCCCGCCCCAGCACCAGGTCGAACGGCGACGCGTACGCCTTCCCCCCCTCCCCCCCGGCGCCGGGATGCCCGGACCCCTCGCCGCCTTCCTTCACGAACATCCGCCCGGGCCCCTCGAAGAGGCGGAACACCGCCTCCGGGTTCCGGAAGATGTCCTTCGGCCCGATGAACCCCGCCATGCTCCGCTTCAGGCTGACGATCGCCGCCTCCGTGCTGATCGCCGCGCTCGAGCCCTTGCTGTCGCTGAGCTGCTTGCCCGCGCGGATCGCCCGGAACGGCACGTGGTGGGCCACCACCATCCCGATCGCGCTCTCGATCTGCTCGGCCGTCGCCCCCACCATCGCCCCGAACGTCGCGGCGCTGGCGATCGCCCCGTGCAGCACGTGGTCGATCTTGTAGCTCTTGAGGCTGAACACCTCCGCCAGCCGGCCGCGGATCTCGTCCAGCAGCACCATCGCCCGGAGCACGAAGTCCCCGTCCGCCCCCAGCATCTGCCCCGCCGCGACGCACACCCCGTAGAAGTCGTTGTGCCCGAACTCACCCGCGGTGTGCCCGAGCTTCGGGTTGTACCCGAAGTTCGTCCCGTTGCTGTCCCACTCCCGCACGGCCGCGCAGTTCGCCAGGATCGCCTTCTCGCTCTTCACCCGCACGTTCGAGCCGAACACCGTCGCCCCGTGGTGCTTGCACCGCCCGAGCGGTCTGCCGAGATCGGCGGCCGGATTCGCGTACCCGAGCGCCTCCTCCCGCAGCACGGTCGGGGCGTTGGTGCCCAGCGCCAGGGCCGAGAGCCCGCAGATCACCGCGTCGGTGAAGAACAGGTTCGTCCGCTCCAGCACCGCCGCGTCCGGCTCCCCCCGCTTGCCCGGCTCGCCCCACAGGAAGTCGATCGCGTACTGCCCAAGCCCGAGCGCCTGGTTCGTATCCCGTGCCAGCGTCACCATCTCCGACATCGCGACCTCCCGCTCGCCCGGACCGTCCCGGGGGCGGAAGGGTAAGCGTCCGCCCCCCGCGGGGGCGGACGCGCCGCTCAATCGGCCCCGCCCCGCGACGAGGCCAGCTCCTCCCTCAGCCGGGCTCGCTCGCCCCGCAGGCGGCGGATCCTGGCCGCCGCGAGGCCCGCGCGCACCGATCGTTCGGCCAGCCCGATCAGCAGGACGCCGCAGCACGTCGCCGCGAAGACCACCGCCCCGACCGGGTGTTCGACCACCAGCTTCACCACCGGTTCCATGCGGACCTCCAGCCCTGGCGTGCCCTCCGCCGCCGCCGCGGCCCCCCATCCGAACAGCGCCGCCGCGATCACGACCGCCGCCGGCGCGGTCCAGACGCCTGTGGGTCGGCGGAACCGCCGTCCGCAGCGCCCGCACCGGAGGCGGGCGTTGCGGTCCGCCATGGTCGAGATCACGCCGAGGAGCCCGAAGAGCCACGCCGAGAGCAGGTCCGAATCCCGCAGGGGACGCGGATCCCGATCGATCGCGTCGGCGTGCTCGCACGCGGGGCAGATGAGTCCTCGAACGCCCATTCGCCCCGTTGTTCCGAACACCCCGGCCCCCGTTGCACGGCGGCGTTCCGCTGCGGCGCGTGCGCGCGACGCTCGCTCCTGATTCTCTCATCCCTCCCCGCGCCCGGCATCGAACCGCTGCCGGTCCGCCCGCCGTTCTCCGCAAGCCCGCGTCGCTCCATGCCCCATGCCCCCCCGGACACGCCCGCGCCGCCGCCCGCGCTCTCGCCCCCGGCCGAGCGGCTGCACGGGCTGGATGCCTGCCGGGCCGTCGCCATGCTGCTCGGGGTGTTCGTGCACGCGGCGATCCCCTACCAGACGCACGGGGGCGGCGGGTGGGCGTTCGACGATCCGGCGGAGTCGGCCTGGATCACGGCCGCGATCCACGTCCTCCACAGCTTCCGGATGCCCCTGTTCTTCCTGCTCGCCGGGTTCTTCGCGGCGCTGCTCGTCGAGCGTCGCGGCGTCCGCGGGCTGCTGGTCAACCGCGGGGCCCGCCTCGGGGTCCCGCTGCTGCTCGGGATGCTCACGATCAGCCCGCTCTGCGGGCTGGCGTGGGCGATCGCGGCGGGGGAGCTGGAGCACGTCACGCCCGCGGGGCTCGCCCGCGAGGTGACCGGCTTCTGGCACCTCTGGTTCCTGCGCGACCTGCTCGTGCTGGTCGCGGCGTGCGGGCTCGTCGCGTGGGCGGTCCCGCGGCGGTGGCTCCGGGCCGCGGGGGACCGGGTCGCGGCGGCGGTGCTGCACCCCCTGGGCGGGGTGCCGGCGGCGGCGGTGCTGATCGGCTGGACGCTGCTGCTGCACCCGTGGTGGGGGCTGCGGGATCCGGGCGCCTGGCCGCGGTGGGAGAACCTGCTGCACCACGGGCTCTGGTTCGGGGTCGGGGCGTGCCTCTGGCCGCACCGGGGGCGGCTGCGGGCGACGCTGGGGCGGCGTTGGGCGTGGCTCGCGGCGTTCGGGGGCGTCGCCGCGGGGGCGAACCTGTGGGTCGCGGAGCGGATGTTCGCGCTCGGGGGGTTCGAGCTGGGGTCGCCGGGGGAGGAGCCGCGGTGGCTCGGGCTGGCGGCGCGGGGGACCTACGCCCTGATGGCGGCGGCGCTGGTGCTGGCGTTCGTGGGGGCGTTCGTGCGGCACGCGTCGCGGCCGAACACCGCGGCGCGGTACGTCTCGGACGCGTCGTACTGGGCGTACCTGATCCACTTCCCGCTGGTGGTGGCGGCGGGGCGGGCGGCGGCCGGGCTGGCGGTGCCGCCGGAAGCGAAGGTGCTGCTGGTGCTGGGAGCGGTCTGCCCGGTGCTGCTGGTCACGTACGCGCTGCTCGTGCGGCGGACGCTGATCGGGCGGATCCTGAACGGTCCGGCGCGGGTGACGCAGCGGGCGGCGGGGCGTGGTCCGCGGGGCGGGGCGGCGGCGGTCTAGGCGGCGTCGCGTTCGGGGCGGAGCCCGAAGTCCTCGAGGTTGAGGTCGGGGGCGTCGGCCTCGCGGCGGGCGCGTTCGTGGCGTTCGGACCAGCGCTGGGGGCGGACGCCTGCGGGGGCGTCGGGCTTTTCGCGAAAGTCCTCGGCCGCGGCGATGCGGAGTTCCGAGGGCTGGGTCTTGCGGTACCCGAGGAGTCGGACGACCTCGAGGACGTCGGACCAGGCGGGGTAGGGCTTGCCGTTGACCCGCTTGAACTCGTCCATGGCCCGGAGGAAGAGGAACTGCTCGCGGGTCATCTCGCCGTCTTCCGCGGCCTTGGTGAAGGTGCTGAGGCGGCGTCCGGGCCCGCGGTGGCGTTCGAGGCCGGTGGGGGAGCGTCGTTCGAGTTCGGGGGGCAGGCGGAGCTGGTTCTTGGACCTGCGGTCGACGCCGTCCCAGTCCGGCGCGGGGGCGCGGGCGTGGCCGTCCGCCCCGGCGTCGGGGCTGGTGCGGGTGGTGCGGCGGGCTCCGTCCTGCGGCATGATGGACCTCCGACCGATCCGCCCGTGGTGGGCGGTCAGCGCTCAGAGGTCATCGTCGTCGTCGGACTCGAACTCGTCCTCGTCCTCGTCTTCGTCCTCAAACTCGTCGTATTCCTCCTCATACTCGTCATCTTCGAACTCGTCGTCGTCGTCCTCGATGAAGGACTCGTCCTCGTCCTCGTCGTAATCGGACGCGAGGAGGGTGGTGGGGGCGAGACCGGCGAGGAGGCGGTCGAGTTCGGACGCGGCGCCGAGGCCGGCGTTCCGGGTGAGTTCGGCGGTGGGCATGACCCGTTTCCTTTCCCTGCTCCCGCTCCGGAGGGTGCGTGGGTTCCGGAGTTCCGCGGAGCGCGGCGCTGCGTTGGCCGCTGCCCCCCGCGAGGCGCGGTACGGTACCGGCCGGTGCGCGGGTGTCAACATCCGGAGGGGGGTGTGGGGAGGGAGGATTTTGACCC
>CAYMFP010000176.1:0-6927 GCA_964389385.1 uncultured Phycisphaeraceae bacterium
GACGCTCCGCCCGGTAGCCGCCGGCTCAGCGGAGGTCGTCGAGCTGCCGCCGGAGCGTCGCGACCAGGTCGGCGTGCTCCGAGCCGTTGTCGGCGGCCAGGATGTCCATCACCTCCCCGGCGGCCGCGGCGGCCTCCTGGGGCTGCCCCGCGTTTCGCAGCAGCTTCGCCCTGAGAAGGATCGCCTCGGCGAGCCAGAGGCGGACGTCGCCGCGATCATCGCCGGCCCGATCCAGGAACGACCGGAGAACGGCCTCCGCCTCGGCCGCGGCGAGCTGCGCCTCCTCCAAACGCCCCAGCGCGGAGTAGATCTCGGCGAGCAGGAGGCGAGAGGCTTCGCAGTTCCGCACGAAGTAGACGCGCGGCTCGCGCTCGAACGCGCGATCGGCGAGCGCGACGGCCTCGAGCGCGTGCGGCAGCGCCTCCTCCGGACGCCCGTTCCACAGCAGCTGCACGCCGTAGTTGTGCCGGGCCTGGGCGAGGTTGTGCACGCTCAGCAGACGCGACGGATCCCGGGCGAACAGGTCCTCCGCCAGGCGGAGGCGCTCGAGCTGGTGGGCCTCGGCCGCCTGCGGCCCGGACCGATCCCGCACGATCTGGGTCAGGCGGTCGTAGCTCCAGCAGTAATCGTCGAGCAGCCCGAGGTAGAGCGGATCGGCGGAGTCGGCGGAGAACGCCGAGAGCATCTCCTCGTGCATCGCCTTGGCGCGGAGGTAGTACGGCGCCGCGGCGACCCAATCCTTCACGGCGACGTAGGTGTCGCCGACGAGCACGATCGCCTCCGCGTGGCGCCGCCCGAGGGAGACGTCCCCGCGACGCGTCGGGGCGATCGTCTCGTAGATCTCCGCGGCCTGCGCCTGCAGCGGTCTCGCCTCGAGCGGGCGGCCGGCGGCGATCTTGATGCTCCCGAGGTGGTTGAGCAGGCGGGCCTTGGCCTCCAGGAGCGGCGCGTCGCCGGGCTCGAGTTCGAGCAGCGCGTCGATGCGTTCGAGCAGGCGCTGCGCGAGTTCGGCCCGGGCCTGGGCCGTCCCGCCGAACTCGCCCATCCGGTCCATGAGGTCGATGATGGCGCCGGAGACCAGCTCCTGCTGGGCGTGGCGTTCGTTGCGGAGCCGGGCGTTGGCGTCCCAGAGGAGCAGCCCGGCGACGAGCAGCGCCGCCGCGCCGGCGCTCGCGGCGCCGGTCGACCACGGGTGGCGTCGCACGAAGCGCGCGGCGAGGTAGGCCGGCGAGCGTCCCCGCGCCTCGACGGGGCGTCCGGTGAGCACGCGGCGGAGTTCGTCGGCCACGTCGCCGGCGGAGGGGTAGCGGTCCTCCGCGTCGGGGGCGGTCGCCCGCTCGGCGATCGCCTCAATATCGCGGCGCAGGCGGGCGGCGGGGCGGGGAGCGCCGGCCGGCTCCGCGATCTCGAGCCCGACGCGGCGGATCAGCATCCCGAGGGCGAAGATGTCGCTCCGGACGTCGGCCGGCTCGCCCCGCAGCTGCTCCGGGCTCATGTACCCGAGCGTGCCGATCGCCTGCCCGCAGAGCGTCAGCGATCTCCCGTCGCCCTCGGTCTCGATGAGGCGGGCGACGCCGAAGTCGATGACGCGCACCTCCGGGCCGGCGTCGCCGTCGACCACGAGCACGTTGGAGGGCTTGAGGTCGCGGTGGATGACGCCGCGCTGGTGCGCGTGGCGGACCGCGTCGGCGAGGTGCGCGAGCAGGCGGACGCGATCGCGGAGGGGGAGCTCCGCCCCCGCCCGGTCGATCGGCGCCCCGTCGATGTGCTCCATCGCGAGGTACGGCCGCCCGTCGGGCATCCGTCCGGCGTCGATGATCCGCGCGATCCCGGGGTGATCGAGCGCCGCGAGCGCCCGGGCCTCCCGCGCGAACCGGGCGGCGCCGGACCGCCCGACGAGCCCCGGGCGGAGGATCTTGACCGCGACGCGACGCCGGACCGGCTCCTCCTGATCGGCGAGGTAGACGTCGCCGGTCGCGCCGGAACCGATCTGGCGCAGGATCCGGTAGGGGCCCGCCCCGGCGGGCATCGCGGCGTTGGCCGACGCCGACGCCTCGCCCTCCTCCAGCGCGGCGGAGAGGTCCACCAGCGGCGTCTCGAGCCGGATCGGGCCGGGCTCCGCGTCGGCGGCGAGCATCGCGAGGACGGCCTGCCGGACGCCCGGATCGTCGCCGGCGACGCGGAGGGCGGCCGCCTCGCGCTCGCCGGGCGGGGCGGCTTCGGCGGCGAGGTACGCCTCCCGGACGCGGATGAACTGCTCGGGCGTCGCGACGGCCCGGGCCCGATCGGGCGCGCACACGCCCGGCGGGCCGCCGCTCCATCCGGTGGACGTGGGCTCAGATCGGTCCATCGACAAGCCTCGAGCGGAGCCAGGCACGCGCCACGGCCCAGTCGTTCCGGACGGTCCGATCGCTGACGCCCAGGTGGGCGGCGATCGCCGCGTCCTTCATTCCACCGAAGAAGCGCAGTTCGACGACGCGCGCGGAACGCGGGTGGAGCTTGGCGAGCAGTTCCAGCTCCTCGTCGAGTTCAAGCAGGAGGCTCTCCCCCCCGCACGAGTGGTCATCGCTCGGTGCGAGCGGGACGCATCCCCCGGAGCCGCCGCGCTTGGCGGCGTTGCGGGCGCGGGCGTGGTCGACGAGGACGCGGCGGATGACGGTGGCGGCGAGGGCGAGGAGTTCCTCTCGGGTCTGCGGGGGGTTATCCCCGTGGGATTTCGCGATGCGGAGCCAGACCTCGTGCGCCACGGCCGTGGGCTGGAGGGTGTGGTCCGGACGTTCGCGGCGCATGCGAGCGGCGGCGAGGCGGCGGAGGTCGTCGACGATGGACTCGAGGTGCTGGGCGATCTCGCCGTCGAGCCAGGGGGCGGTGGGCGGAGCTGCTGCGGCGGCGGGGAAATCGGAGCTATCTGCGAGTTTTTTTCCCGACACGCTGCCGCGCTCCCCCGCCGTTCGCGCCACATGAGACGAGAGGGGCGCCGGCTCAGGCCGGAGCCCAGTATGACGCCCCGCGGGCTGGCAGGGAAGGGCGGTTCGCCCGGGATCCGGCGGGCCGGGATGCGGGGATGGGAAGGGGGAGTGAGAGAGGGTGGGCGGGGCGGGCGGGGTGAGGGGACTGGGGCAAGGGGACGGTTGGGATCGGACCGGGTGGGATGGGGATGGCGCCGCGGGGCGGAAGCCCTGCTGGCGCCTCTTTGATGCGAGTTCGATGCGAGGCGGGGGATGCCGGAGGGCTGGGTTCAGCCCCGGGGCCAGCGGCGAGCCCGCGGGCCGCTCCCGAGCGACCCGGCGTGGCCCGCCCCTGCGGGCAATCCGGCGGCGGCCCGTTCTGCGGACCGCGGGCGGGACGGTCGGCCGCGGAGTCCCGTCAGACCTGCCAGAGGCTCGTGGTCCAGGTCAGGCCGCCGCCGAAGGCGACGAACATGACCTTCTGCCCGGGGAGGATCCGCCCCTGCTCGCGGAGTTCGTCGAGGCAGATCGGCACCGAGGCGGCCGAGGTGTTCCCGTACCGGTCGATGTTGATGTAGAGCTTCTCGGGGGGGAGGCCGAAGCGGTCGCGGGCGGCCTCGAGGATGCGGACGTTGGATTGGTGGCAGACGAAGTGGTCGACGTCGTCCGGGGTGAGCCCGGAGCGGTCGAGGCACTCCTGGATGGCGTCGCCGAAGGTGCCGACGGCGAACTTGAAGACGCCGCGCCCGTTCATGCGCATGAGCCCGAGCTTGGCCTCGTCGTACTCGCCCTCGGGGAAGTGGCGCGGGTGGCTGGGCATGTAGAGGTCGACCCACCGCGAGCCGTCGGAGTGCATGGTGTGGGCGAGGGCGCCTTTCCCGGAGTCCGGCGTGGCGCGGAGCACGGTGGCGCCGGCGCCGTCGCCGAAGATGATGGCGTGGTCGCGGTGGTGGGTGGCGTAGGCGAGCCAGGAGCTGAGGCGTTCGACGCCGACCACGGCCGCGGTGCGGTAGAAGCCCGAGCGCAGCATCTCGTGCGCGAGGTTCAGGCCGTAGACGAAGCCGGAGCAGGCGGCGGTGAGGTCGAAGGCGCCGGCGCGGATGGGCGGGGCGTCCGGGCCGTGGAGCTTCCCGAGGACCTGGCAGGCGGTCGACGGGCAGGGCATCTCGGCGCCGACGGTGGCGACGATGCAGAGGTCCAGCTCGTGCGGGGCGACTCCGGCGCGGCCGAGGGCGGTGCGGAGGGCGGCGGTGGCCATGCCCGCGACGGTCTCGCCGGCGTCCGGGTCGGCCTTGCGGCGTTCGCGGATGCCGGTGCGCTGGACGATCCACTCGTCCGAGGTGTCCATGACCTGCACGAGGTCGGCGTTGGTGATGCGTCGCTCGGGGAGATACCGGCCGGTGCCGACGATCTCCACGCCGATGTCTGGGCGCAGGGTGGGCATGAGGGGCGGATCGTAGGGATCGGCCCCGCGACCGAACCGGCGACGCGGCGATCGCGGGCGTGGGGTGCTTGCCTCAGTCTGTGGAGGCGGAGACCCCGGAGACGTTCGGGAGCGGCGGCGACGCCGGATCCGGCCCGCTCATTCGGGCGGAAAGATCCGGCGCAGCGCCTCCTCATGCATGCGCACGGCCTCCGGATCCCAGAGCACGAACCGGACGCGGCGGACGGACCGCAGCTCCGGGGCGCACGCGCGCACGGCGCGCATCGCGACCTCCGCGGCCTCGGCGAGCGGGTAGCCGAAGACGCCCGTCGAGATCGCGGGGAAGGCGACGGAGGCGAGCTGCGCGTCCTCGGCGAGGCGCAGGGCCTCGCGGTAGCAGTTCGCGAGGAGTTCGGCCGCGGGCTCGTCGGAGCCGTAGACCGGGCCGAGGCAGTGGATCACGCGGCGGTTCGGGAGGTCGAACGCCTCGGTGATGACGGCCTCGCCCGGGCGGATGGGGGCGAGCGGGCGGCAGGCGCGGTCGAGCCGCGGGCCGGCGGCACGGTGGATGGCGCCGGCCACGCCGCCGCCGGGGCGGAGCTGCGCGTTCGCCGCGTTCACGATCGCGTCCATGTCCGGCTGGTCGGTGATGTCGCCGCGGGCGCACTCAAGGGTGAGCTGGCCGAAGGTTCGGGCGGTGGTCATGGGCGGAACCTCCGCGGCGTCCGGCGGGTTCAGCGCAGGGCCGCGAGCCGTTGTTCGAGGGTCCGGCTGATTCGGACGGGGTAGGGCTCGGGGGCGGGGTCGAGGGAGCGGAGCGGGGCGGGGAGGCGGGCGAGTTCGGCCGCGGCGTGGTCGCGGGCGGCCCGGAGCGGGATGCGCGCCCCCGGCAGCACGGCGCCGCCGCGCATCACCGGGCGGAGGAGGGGCTCGCCCTCGGCCGGCTCGTCGTGCGGGGCGACGGTGTCGCCGGCCATCGCGCCGGCCTCGGTCCGCCGGAAGACCTGCTTGCGCCCGGGGTGGATGACCTTGCCGGTCGACAGCTTCGTGCGCCCGCGGCCGGCGTACTCGACGAGCTTGTAGGAGAAATCGAGTTCGGGGGCGTCGCGGCTGACGACCATCTTCGTGCCGACGCCGAAGGTGTCGATCGGGGCGCCGGCGCGGACGAGGCGCTGCACGTCGCGGTCGTCGAGCCCGCCGGAGGCGAAGATGCGGACGTGCGGGAGCCCGCCGGCGTCGAGCAGGCGGCGGGCCTCGACGGCGAGGGAGGCGAGGTCGCCGGAGTCGAGGCGGATGCCCTTCGGGCGGAAGGCCTCGCCGAGTTCGCGGGCGAGGCGGACGACGCTGCGCACGCCGTCGAGCGTGTCGACGGTGTCGACGAGGAGGGTGGTGCCGGGGTAGAGGCGGGCGAAGGCCTCGAAGGCCGCGGCCTCGGTGTCGTGCGCCTGGATGTAGCTGTGGGCCATCGTCCCGAAGGTCGGGATGCCGTAGAGCTTGCCGGCGAGGACGTTGGAGGTGCCGATGGCCCCGACGAGGTAGGCGGTGCGGGCGGCCTGGAGCGCGGCGTCGGCGCCGTGGGCCCGGCGGGAGCCGAACTCGACGACCTTGCGATCCCCGGCCGCGAGGACGACCCGCGCGGCCTTGGAGGCGAGGACGCTCTGGAAGTGGATCTGGTTGAGCAGGTACGTCTCGACGAGCTGGGCCTCGAGGATCGGCGCGACGACCTGGAGCACCGGCTCGTTCGGGAAGACGACGGTGCCCTCGGGAACGGCATAGACGTCGCCGGTGAAGCGGGTGCGGCGGAGGCGGTCGAGGAACGGCTCGGGGAAGTGCCCGAGGCCGCGGAGGAAGGCGAGGTCGTCCTCGGCGAAGTGGAGGTGTTCGAGATAGGCCAGCGCGTCGGCCAGGCCGGCGGCGACGACGAAGTTCCGCTCGGGCGGGAGGCTGCGGAAGTAGAGCTCGAAGACGGCGAGGCCGTCCATGCCCTCCTCGTCGAAGGCGCGGGCCATGGTGAGTTCGTAGAGGTCGGTGAAGAGGCCGCCGCCCCGGCGGAAGTCGATGGCGGGGGGATGCGGGAGGTGGTCAGCCATGCCCCGTCCCGTTCTCGATCCTGGCGCCGGCGGATTCCATTTCGCGGATCGCGCGCTCGCCGTCGCCGGGGTTCACGTCGACCGGGCGGGAGGCGTCGCGGATCACGCGGACCTCGAAGCCGGCCTCGAGGGCGTCGAGCACCGAGGCCCGGACGCAGACGTCGAGCGCGAGCCCGCCGATCCAGAGGCGGCGGACGCCCGCGGCCCGCAGACGCTCGGCGAGGCCGGTGCGGTCCAGGGCGGAGTACTGCTCGCGGTTGCGGTCGGCGCCCTTGTCGACGATCCAGGCCCCTTCGGGCAGGCGCAGGCCGGGGTGGAGCTGCGCCCCGGGCGTGCCCGCCACGCAGTGCACGGGCCACGGCCCGCCGCGCTCGCCGAAGCTGGCGTGGTCGGCGGGGTGCCAGTCGCGGGAGGCGACGATCGTGGCGCCGGCCTGGACCGCCGCCTCGATCCACGCGTTGAGCAC
>CAYMFP010000177.1:0-6873 GCA_964389385.1 uncultured Phycisphaeraceae bacterium
CTCGATCATCACGAGCCCGAACGGCTCCGGCCAGTCGATCGGGAAGAGCAGCGCCTTCGCCCCGCCCACCAGCGCCTGCTTGCCCTCGTCGTTCACCTCGCCCACGAACTCCACGAGCGGGCTGTCGAGCATCGGGCGGATCTCGCGCTCGTAGTACGCGCGGTCGGCCGGGTCGACCTTGGCCGCGATCCGCAGCGGGACGCCCACGGCCTCGGCGATGCGGATCGCCCGGTCCACGCGCTTCTCCGGGCTGATCCGCCCGATGAACGCGAAGTAGTCCCCGCCGCGCATGTTCGGGCGGTACAGGCCGAGCGGCAGCCCGTGGTGCACCGTCGCCTGCCAGTTCGCGTGCGGGACCGGCTTCCGCTGCGCGTCGGAGATCGAGACCACCGGCGTGTCGTGGAACGCCCGGTACAGGTGCTTGAGCTCGGGCATGTCCAGCCGCCCGTGCTGCGTCGTCACGTGCGGGATGCCCAGCCGGCGCGTGGTCGGGTAGTGCAGGTGCCCCGTGTGGAAGTGGATGATGTCGAACCGGTGCGCGTCGCGGAAGACCCGCTCGAGCTGCGCGACCTCGTACACCGACGCGTCCGTGTACTCGACGCCGAGCCGCAGCGCGATCGGCGTGCACGCGACCAACTCGGCCGACGTGTCCGAGTCCCCGCTCGCGTAGAGCGTGACGTCGTGCCCCCGCCGCACCAGCTCCTCCGTGAGGTAGTGCACGATCCGCTCCGTGCCCCCGTACCGCGTCGGCGGCACGCTCTCGAACAGGGGAGCGACCTGGGCAATCCGCATCTGCTGGCCTCCTGCAATGTCGTGGACCGGGCGCGGCTTCCCTGCCGGGAGCGCCGCGCCCGCCCGGAACGGCCGCTCGCCGGATGCGCGCCCCCGCCCCGCCGGGCCGGGACGCGCGCACGTCAAGTCGTGGTCTTCGCCTGCTTCGCCTCCCGTTTCTTGCCGGGCCACCTGAGGCGCGGCAGCCGCCGCGGGAGGCGCCGCAGCAGCCCGCGGCGTTCGCCCGAGGCGTTCGACGTCGTGCCCATGGTCACCTCCTTCGCTGCGCAGAGCGGCCGCGCCCCGCCGGCGCGACCCGTCCGGGCTCGCGGCGCCCGCGGGCGCGCCGCCGCCGTCCCGGCGAACCCTCCGGTTCCGGTGCGGCGGGGTCGGACGCGTTGCCTCCGATGGCGTTCCGGAGCATGCGTCACCTCCCGGCGCAGACGGGCCGTCTGCAGAAGCAACACACAAGGCCGGATCGGCCAACCAACCGGCGGGCAGGCAAAGCCGATGCCAACGGCGGGCATCCTTTTCCCGCGGCCATCCCCGCCCGCCCTGCCTCGCCTCCCCTCCGCGGCGGCAGGCGGCTGCCACTCTGGCACTCCGCCGCTCGCCCCGGCGACCGCCCCCGATCGGGCGTCGCCGCCGGGAGCGGGGCCTCCCTCGCTACCCTTCGCGCATGCCCAGCCTGGACATCGTCAGCGAAGTCGACATGCAGGAGATCGACAACACCGTGAACAACACCCGCAAGGTGCTGTCCACGCGGTTCGATTTCAAGAACGTCGCCGCCGAGATCGAACTCGACAAGAAGGCCAAGACCATCACGCTGCGCGCCCCCGACAAGGCGAAGATGGAGTCGATGCGCGACGTGCTCATCGGCGAGGCCGCGAAGCGCAAGCTCGATCCCAAGGCCTTCGAGTACGGCGACGTCGAGGACGCCCTCGGCGGCACCGTCCGGCGGACCATCAAGATCCGCGAGGGGCTCGATCAGCCGCTCGCCAAGGACATCGTCAAGCGGATCAAGGAGACCAAGCTCAAGGTCACGCCCGCGATCCAGGGAGAGCTGGTCCGCGTCTCGGGCAAGAAGATCGACGATCTCCGCGAGGTCATGGCCCTCGTCCGGGCCGCCGACCTGCCCGTCCCCATCCAGTTCACCAACATGCGGAGCTGAACCGCGAAACCCGCACCGCCGGGCGGTGGATCCTGCCCGTGCTCCGCACCGTCTGCTGAAGCCGGAAGCGGGGGATGTGTTCCTGAGTTCAATCCACCCATTCAGGGGATGGGTATTGACCCCAGCCCCCTGATATCGTCACATCGTGGGGCCTCTCTTGAGAAAATCGGGAGAAGCCGTGCGAAACCACTGGAGTATTTTCCCCAGTGTCGCCGACCTATTCACCATCCTAGGGACTCTTCCTTACGCCCTTTGGAGGCCACTCGATGAACCGTGAGGGACTCACGCTTGACGGGCAGGACGCCCGGAGCAGCAACGACGGTCTGGATCGCCTTCTGAACGACCTGCACGACTTCCCCGACGACGAGGGGATCCCGCAGGCGGAACTCATGGTCGGCGTCGCCGGAGAGTGCAGCGTCGGCCGGCAGAATCTCGGCGGGGCCCAGGTGGTCCGCGTCGACGGGCTCATCGTCGGCGTCCTCGGCATGGGCGGGCGGCCGGACGTGCGCGACGTCCGCCTGCTCCTCGACGGGCTCGACGGATCGGTCGCCCCGTGCGAGATCGCCGAGGCGCTCGACGGTGCGGCGTTCGAGGAGGGCGACGAGGCGGCCTTCGCCGAAGGCCTCGCCCGCGTCGCCGTCCGGCACCTGGGCGTCCGCGGGGCGATCGCGGTCATCGGCATCGGCGACGGGCTGCTCGCCGGCTCGGCCGGGTCGCTCGAACGCTTCGCCGGGCTCGCGCTGCAGGCCTTGGGCGGGCAGCGCGTGCGCATCGTCTGGGAACAGGCCTCCGCGGCCGTCGCCTGACCGGGATCCCCCTGCGTTCAGACCGCCTGCCCGCTCGGGCGGGGCGCCGTGTTGGCGACGCCGCGGCGCGGCCCCGGTTCGGGGTTCCGGACGTCGATCCCGAGCAGCCGCAGGTTCCGGACGTTCGCCTTGAAGGCGAAGTCGAACAGGTCGCCCAGCACCGGGATCGACCCCGCCGCGAAGTCGAGCCCGATGTTTCCGAGCATCTTCCCGAGCGTGGCCCGGCTGGCGCCGAGGCGCCACGCCTCGTAGACGATGTACCCCGAGAGCGCGGCCGTCGCGGCGTCGCCGACGCCCGGGATCAGCCCGATCACGCTGTCGAGGCCGAAGCGCCTGCCGGTGCCGGGGATCTCGAAGGCGAGGTCCAGCGTGCGGGCGAGGGCGCGCAGGCGGCGGACGCGGGCCTGGATATGGGGGTCCGAGAGGTCGAGTTCGGCGATCCGGCGTGAGGGGGGCATCTTCATCGTCATCGAGAGCAGGGGCTCTTCCGATGCCGGGCGCCCGGGCAGGCCAGCGATCCGGCAGAATTTCTGGGCGCGTGTGCAGTCTTTGGGCGGCGCAGGCGGGCGCGGTTGTCCCGTTTGCCCCATCGGTACGTGCGCCTGTCGCTATCGCTCCCGGGCGCCTGCGGGGTGGCGGGCCTCGGGAACGTTTGCCATCTTCGTCCTTCGACCCCGCCCCGGACGGACTCGGGCGGGGGCATCGGAAAGGACGCCCATGTACCTGGATTTCGTGATCCCGTTCGAAGACGCCCGCCGGGAGGCTCTGCGCCGCGAGCGTGAGGCGGCGGAGGCCGGCGCCGAGCCGGAGGCGAGCGAGCCGCACCCGCACCACCACGACGAGCCGGCGGTGCGGGAGGAGTACCGGCTGGAGTCGCTCTTCGGAGGGAGCTTCCGCCAGGCCGCGTGACGGGGCGGGGCACGTTGGGGCGGAGCGGGGTGAGGGCAGGGTGGGTTTGGATGGGTCGAGGTGGGGCGGGTGTGGATAAAGAAAGGAAGCGGGCGGGCGGGAATCCGCTGGAGGCCGGCAGGTTCCGGCGAACCCGCGCCGCCTGCCTACCGTTTCCCTACCCATGGAGTCGCCCTCGCCCACCACCGGGCCCGCCGAGCCGGGCACGTCGCTCGCCGACCATCCCGAGCCGGGCGCGGCGCGCGCGGACGGGGAGCTGCGGACGGTTTCGTTCGTCTCGCTCGGGTGCCCCAAGAACCTGGTGGACTCCGAGAAGATGCTCGGGCTGCTGGCCGAGGACGGGATGCTCCCCGTCTCGGCGGACGCGATCCCGACGGGGGATGGGGTCGGCGATGGAGGAGGCGGCGGGGAGGACGATCTGTCGCTCGCCGGCTCCGAGCAGGACGCGTCCGCGGCCGAGGGTCGGGTGACGCCGGCGGACGTGGTGGTCATCAACACGTGCGGGTTCCTGGAGGCCTCGAAGCAGGAGTCGCTCGGGGTGATCCGCGACGCGATCCGGCAGAAGGAGGCCGGGCTCGTGAAGCGCGTGGTGGTGGCGGGGTGCCTGGTGCAGCGGCACAAGGCGAAGATGCTCGAGTGGGCGCCGGGGATCGACGCGATGGTGGGGGTGTTCGACCGGGAGAAGATCGTCGAGGCGGCGCGGGGGCCGTCGGGGAAGCGCGCGACGCTGGCCGAGGTGAGCGACAAGCCGAAGTACTGGATCCACTCGAACGCGCTGCAGTCGGCCAGGGCCGGCGGGATGAACGTCGCCGGGCTGACGGTGGAGGGCAAGCGCGGCAAGGGGATCGGGTACTTCGAGTCCGACGCGGCGCGCCTGCGCCTCACGCCGCGGCACTACGCGTACCTGCGGATCAGCGAGGGGTGCAACCAGACGTGCACGTTCTGCACGATCCCGTCGATCCGCGGGAAGATGCGGTCCAAGCCCGAGGACCGGATCCTGGAGGAGGCGCGCGAGCTGCTCCGCGACGGCGCGTTCGAGCTGCTCCTGATCGGGCAGGACACGACGAGCTACGGCGACGACCTGGGGATCGGTCGCGGCGCCGGCCCCCGGCCGGCGGGGACGCCGGGCGACCGCTACGCCTGGGGCCTGCCGCGCCTGCTCAAGAACCTCTCCGACGTCGCGCGGCAGGAGGCCGGCAAGGCGTGGCTGCGCCTCATGTACGCCTACCCGACCACCTTCGGCGACGACGTGATCGACGCCTTCGCGGACCTGAGCCAGAACGGCAGCCTGCTCCCGTACCTCGACATCCCGCTCCAGCACGCCTCGAACAGCGTGCTCCGGGCGATGAAGCGGAACGTGACGCGCGAGCAGCAGGCCGAGCTGTGCCACAAGCTCCGCGAGCGCGTGCCGGGCATGGCGATCCGCACGACGTTCATCACCGGCTTCCCCGGCGAGACCGAGGCGGACCACGAGGAGCTGCTGAGCTTCATCGACGAGATCGGCTTCGACGCGGTCGGCGTCTTCAAGTACTCGCGGGAGGAGGGCACGCCGGCCGGGCGGATGGAGGCCGACCCCGCGCTCGCCGTCCCCGACGAGGTGAAGCAGCGCCGGCACGACGAGATCATGGAGCTGCAGCAGGGCATCGCCTTCGAGCAGGCGGCCTACCTCGCCGAGCAGTTCGACGACAAAGACCCGGAGCACACGGGGCTGATCTTCGACGTGCTCGTCGATGCGCCGGCCCACGCGGCCGGCGAGGCGACCGCGGGCGTCGGGCCCGGCGGGAGGCTCTACCGCGGGCGGACGTACTTCCAGGCCCCGCAGATCGACGCGGCGACCTACGTGCAGTCGCGCGAGCCGCTGAGCCCGGGCGAACTCGTGCGGTGCAAGATCGTCGCCAGCGACGGGTACGACCTGATCGCCCGCCCGGTGTCGGAGCTGACGAAGCGCGTCTCGCTGAGCATCCTGCGCTAGCCCGCGCGGGCGCCCCGCCGCCCGTCCGCGAGCGGGATCTCCGTGTCGTTGCTGAGCATCACCGCCGCCCAGCGGGCGCCGGGGACCTGCGCCGCGGCGACCAGGATCGAGACCGTCGCCGGCACCGCCAGCAGGGCGCCGACGGGGCCCCAGACGAAGGTCCAGAAGAGCACCGCGACCAGCACGACGGCCGGCGAGATGTCCAGCGTCCTGCCCTGGATCCGCGGGTCGACGTAGTTGCCGATGACCTGCTCGATCGCGAGGAGCCCGCCCGCGACGACGGCGCCGAGCCCCCACCCGGACTGCACGAACGCGAACAGGATCGGGGGCAGCGCCGAGAGGATGCTCCCGATGTTCGGGATGTAGTTCAGCACGAAGACCAGCAGCGCCCAGACCAGCGCCAGCTCCACGCCGGCGATCCAGAGGAACAGCCCCGAAGCGACGGCCGAGATCGCGCTGACCAGCGTCCGCGCGACGAGGTACTGCCGGACCTTGTGCGCGATCAGGGCGGCCGTCTCCTCGAGCAGCCCGCGCCGGTCCTCCCAGGCCCGGCGCGACTTCTCGCGCCAGCGCCCGGCCTCCATCAGGAAGAGCATCGTGAGGAAGAAGACGATCACGATGCCGACCGCGACCTCGCCCGCGGTCATGAGCCCGCCGCCCGCCCACGACGCCGCCCGCTCGGCGAGCCCGCCGCCCTCGCCCAGCCGGTCCACCGGCACGTTCCTGGCCTCCAGCCAGGAGCGGACGCCGCTCCACGCGGCCTCGAACCGCTCGCGGTACTCGGGCAGACGCCCGGCCGTGAGCGCGACCGCCCACCACGCCGCCCCGACGATCGCGCCCAGGGCGAGCACGAACGTCCCCATCGCCGCGGCCGTCCCGAGCCAGCGCACCCGTTTCGGAACCCGCCGCGCGATGCCCGTCTGCACGGGCAGCAGCAGCACGGCCGCCGTCAGCGCTGCGGCGACCGGCAGCGTCACCACCGCCGCCGCCCGCAGCGCCGCCGCCGCCGCGATGAGCGCCAGCAGGGCCAGCGGGACCGTGACCGATCGGGGCGGTGCGTCGCGTGCGGCCTGGGGGCGGTCGGATGGCATGGGAGGGCGGCGGTGCGGGAGGCTTGCGGAAGAAGGGCCCCGGACGGGCGTTCCAGAGCCCTCGCTTCGGGGGGCCGCCGTGGGCGGATGCCGGGCTCCCGGGTGCGCTGGCGACGCCCACAGCATGGGCAGACCACGCTCGGAGCACGCGCA
>CAYMFP010000178.1:0-6871 GCA_964389385.1 uncultured Phycisphaeraceae bacterium
GGCGGGGTGGGTGGGTGGGGCGCGGGAGCCACGGAGGAATCTTCCGCGCCGCGGAGGCCCGCGGCGCGGAGCGTCGGCGGAAAGCGGGGATCAGTCGTCGTCGGGGTCGTTCCGGTAGCCGCCCGGACGCCCGAAGAAGAGGCGGTCGAACGAGATCGTGCCGGCGCCGGCGAGGAGCAGCGCGAGCGACGAGCACCAGAGGACGACCTGGAAGAAGAAGTGCATGTAGCTCGAGGGGTCGTGCCACGGCCCGCCGTGCGGGGGCGGGATGAAGCGGAAGATCGCCGTGTCGTTCGCCAGGGCGGGCCCGAGTTCGGTCAGCCAGATGGCGCCGGTCATCGCGCCGAAGAGGCCGAGCGCGCCGATGCGGGTCAGCAGCCCGATGAGCACCAGGATGCCCCCGGCGAGTTCGGTGACGCCGAGGGTCCAGGCGAGGTAGACGGGCCAGGAGCCCTCGGCCGCGAACCGCGGGACGAGGGCGAACTTCGGGCCCTCGCGCTCGGCGGTGGCGGGGTCGTCGAGCGTGACCTCGTCCGGGCCGTTGCTCGCGAGCATGAGGGCGACGCCGTAGAGCTTGCGGAGCCTGGCGCCGTCGGGGAAGTCGGCGGCGGTGTGCGTGCCCGCGGGTTCGGTCGCTTCGGCGTCGATGTCCACGTCGGCGTCGGGGACGCGGGTCGGGGCGGGCGTGGAAGCGGGGCCGGGGGTCGGGGCGGAGGGAGGGGCGGGGTCCGGCGCCGTGTCCGGCGCGGGGTCGGGCTGCGGCTCGGCGTCGGGGGCGGGGACGTCCGGCAGGGGGGGCTGCGGGCGGGGCGTGGTCGCCGCGGCGACGGGCGGGCGGAACCACTCGGGCAGGATGCCGGCGGTCGGGGCGGGATCGGCGTCGATCGCCTCGGCGTCCCCCGGCTCCGGGGTCTCTTCTTCATCGATGGTCGAGGACGACGAGGCCCGCCGGACATCGACGCCCATGTTCGCCAGCGCCGCGGCCTGCTCGGGCTCGTAGTTCTGCGTCACCAACAGCTTCGCGGCGCCGGTGGTGATGAAGACGACCGCCAGCCCGATCCGCAGCGGGATCGGGGCGACGCTCACGGCGAGGCTCTCTCGGAAGGACATGCCCAGGCTCCGTTCGGGACACGACTGCGTCGGCGACGCGGCGGACGCACCTATCGGGGGGGTACCTTCCCCGAGCAGTCTATCGGCAACCCGCCGCCGACCGCCGCACGCGCCGCCGCCTCGGCTTCGTGCGTCGTTCCGCGTCCGACGCCGCCGATTCCGCGCCGCCCGCGGAGGCGCGCCGCGGCGGGCCGGGCGGCAGCTACCATGCGTCCGCCGCGGGCGTGGCGGAATTGGCAGACGCGCCAGGTTTAGGTCCTGGTGGCCGCATAGGCCGTGCAGGTTCGAGTCCTGTCGCCCGCATTCGCAGCCGCCCTCGGCGGGGGTCAGAGCCGGAAGCGGCGGACGAGTTCTTCGAGGTGTTCGGCCTGCCGGGAGAGGTTCGCGGCGGCGGCGGCGGCGTGCGCGGCCCCGGCCGTCGACTCGTGCGAGACGGCGCTGATGCGCGTGACGGCGCGGGCGATCTCCTCGCCGGCGGCGGCCTGCTGCGCGGCGGCGGCGGCGATGCCGTGCACCACGCCCTGGACGCTCGCCGAGCCCTCCTCGATGCGTTCGAGGGCGGCGCCGGCGGTCGAGGCGAGGTCGACGCCCCGCCGCACGCCCTCGGTCGAGGCGTCGATGCGGGCGACGGCGCGCTCCGTGTCCTCCTGGATCGCGCGGATGGAGCGGGAGATCTCCTCGGTCGCCTGGGTGGTGCGGTCGGCGAGCTTGCGGACCTCGGAGGCGACGACGGCGAAGCCGCGCCCGTGCTCTCCGGCCCGGGCGGCCTCGATCGCGGCGTTGAGGGCGAGGAGGTTCGTCTGATCGGCGATGTCGTTGATGACGCCGATGACCGCGCCGATCTGCTCGCCGCGGGCGCCGAGGCCGCGCACGGCCTCCGCCGAGCCGTGCACCAGCTCGGAGATGGCGGACATCTCCTCGATCGTGCGGCGCACGACGCCGCCGCCGTCCGCGGCCTCGCGCCCGGACTCCTGGGCGAGCGAGACGGCGCTGGCGGACTTCTCCGCCACCTCGGCGACGGAGCGGCTCATCTGCTCGACCGCCGCGGCGACCTGGTCGGTCTCGCGCTGCTGCTCCCGCAGCCCGGCGGCCATCTGCTCCGAGCCGCCGGCGATCTCCGTCGCGGAGCCGGCGACCTGCTCGGTCGCGGCGCGGACGTCGCTGACGAGGGCGTGGATGCCGTCGAGGAAGGCGTCGACCCAGCGCCCGAGCTGCCCGATCTCGTCGGCGCGGTCGAGGCGGAGGCGTTTGGTGAGGTCGCCGTCGCCGGTCGCGATCTCCCGCATCATCTCGATGAGCGTGCGGACGGGGCGGGTGACGAGGCGGACGAGCGCGGCGACGAAGAGGAGCACCCCCGCCGCGACGACGGGCGCCGTGAAGAGCATGCCGCGCCGGAAGAACCCGGCGACCTGCGCGTCGGCCGCGTCGAGGGGCATCACGACCTCGTACGCGCCGTGGACGTGCCCGGCGGCCCAGCGCTCCATGGGGAAGCCGAGCAGGTCGAACCCGTCGCCGTCGGGGTCGCCGATGGGGTGCCCGGGCTCGCCGTGGCAGGAGAGGCAGGCCTCGCCGAGGCGGATGGCGCGCATGTAGTGCAGGGCGTTCGACCGCTCGTCGACGCGGCTGAGCACGTCCGGCCCGCCGGACCCGGCCTGCCGGATCAGCTCGGCGAGCAGCTCGGCGCTGAACGAGCCCGGCGTGGGCTCGTTGTCCGGGTTGCGCGCCTCGAGGGCGACGATGCGGAAGTCGATCCCCTCGCGGGCGGCGGCGTCCTGGGCCGCACGCCACCCGGCGATCACCGGGACCGTCTGGAAGAAGTGCGTGTCCTTGTGGCTCCCGCTCCCGTGCTCGCGCACGTGCTCGGCGGCCTCCGCCGAGAGGCGCACGGAATCGAAGGCGCCCAGCTCCACGAGCCGCGAGGCGTGGTTCTTCGCCTCGTCGGCCACGGCGGTGAACGCCGCGGCCTTCTCGGCCATCGCCCGGCGGGCCTCCCGCGCGTACCCGCGCACGAAAACGGCGTAGTTCACCCCGACCACCGCGACCAGCAGCGCGACCGCGAGGGCGATGATCTTCGTCGAGAGTCCGAGGGAGTTCAGCCGGCGCATGTCTTCTCTGCGAGCGCGCGCGACCATGCACGCCGGCGGAGTGTCGGCCGAAGCCCGGAGGCGGTTGAGTGGATCTCCTTCCCCGGCGTCCGGGGGGCGCGGCGGCGCCCGCGCGGAGCGCACCTTTCGCGCCGTCGGCCGCGCCGCCGGCTCAGGCGGGCGGGGGTCGGATCAGGGTCAGGATGCGCTGCGCGTTCTCGTGCGCGATCGCCTGCGCGCGCGTGGACGCCTCCCGGAGCACCTGGGCGCGGACGAGTTCGGCCGTCTCCTTGGCGAAGTCCGCGTCCTCGATCAGCCCCACGGCCGCGGTGATGTTCTCGAGTTCGCTCAGCAGCAGGTTGCGCTCGTGCTCGATCGCCTGCGAGCGGGCGCCGATGGCGCCGCGGTAGCCGGAGACGTCGTCGACGGCCTCGTCGACCACGCGCTCGGCGAGTTCCAGGTCGCCGTCGATCAGGTTCAGCCGTCCGCCCGTGCGCAGGTCGGCGAGGGTCAGCGTCTGCGGCGTCGGGGCGGGGGCGCTCGCGAGCGCCGAGCCGGCGACGGCGGGCTCGGCGTTCGCGTCCGGGTCGGCGGTGTCCGCGGCATCCGCGCGGGCGGCGTCGGGGCCTTCGTCCCCTTCGCGGCCTGACGCGGGGCGGGCCTCGTCCAGGACGGCTTGGAGCGCGGCCGGGGGTTCCGGGGGCGTTGTTTCACGCCCGGGCGCCACGATGCGCCCGAGCTTCTCGGGGACGAAGCCGGTGAGCAGGGCGACGCCCTGGAACTCGGCCGTGAGGCTGTTGTGCGTCATCGCGTCGAGGATGGAGTCCACCTCGATCTGCAGGGCCTTCTTCTCCTCGTCGCTCATCACGTCGCGCCCGCCGGCCTGGGTGACGAGCCCGGCGAGCTGGACGAGCAGGTCGGAGTGCTCGGCGAGGTACCCGTCGCGGGTGGCGTGGCTGAGCGATTCCATCTCCAGGCGCTGGATCGAACGCTCGATGCCCAGCCGACGCGCCTTCATGGGCTCGACCGCCACCAGCCCCGCCGGGTCGTCCGCCGCCCGGTTGATCCGCTTGCCGGTGGAGAGGCGGTGCAGGGCGGTGTCGAGGGACCGCTGGTGGGCGGCCATAGCGTGCCGAGGCTTCGGGTTCAGAAGGCTGGTGAGCTGCATGGACCCCTCCGCCCCGCTTATCGGTCAGGATGCGGGGGGGTTGAAGCCGAAACGACAAAACACCGGCGCGCGCCGGTGTTCGCCGTCGAGGGGTTCGCGCACGGGCGGGGAGGAGTAGGGGCGGGCATGGCGTGAGGCGCCGTGCAACGGCGCCCGCCCTCTCCGCCCATCCCCAGCATCGTCTCACCCCGAGTGCCGAGTGCCGCCCACCGGCTCCGCCCGGCGGATCAGCACCCCGTGCGGAAGGCGCCGAGGAAGGCGAGCAGGTCGTCGACGGAGATGACCGCGTTGCCGTCCATGTCCGCCTCGGCGTCGCCGTTGCGGAAGGCGCCGAGGAAGCCGAGCAGATCGCTCACGTCGACGACGGCGTTGCCGTCGAAGTCGGCGGCGCAGGGCTCCTCCGCGACGCGGTCCCAGCCGATGGCGTCGAAGACGTCGAAGTCGGCCGCGGAGAAGAAGTCGGGGTACCCGTTCTCGCCGGAGGCGATGACCGGCTCCATCACGCCGACGCGGGTGGCCGCGTTGTTCGACGTTTCGTCGAAGTGCGACGCCTGGTAGTTGCTGCCGTTCGAGAGCCGGTGGGCGCGGTCGACGAGGTGGAAGACGTGCTGGCGGGCGTTGCTGTTGTTCGGCTCGGAGCGGTGGGCCCGCGGGAAGTTCGTGAACTCCGCCTCGGTCTCCGGCGTGTCGTCGCCGAAGCGCGGGAAGCGGAACATGTCCAGCGGCGTCACGAACTGCGAGGGGTTCGCGTCCGCCCAGCTGATGAAGCCGAGGGCGTGCCCCACCTCGTGGATGAGGATGTCGACGCCGCTGAACGGGTCGCTGCCCGAGATGCCGTTGTGCGGCGTGAAGTCCACGCGGCTGTCGATCTCCATGTACGCGTCCGACCCGCCGACGGAGTAGCCGAGCGCCTTCATGTTCGCGCTCATCACGGCGACGCGGGAGACCGAGGTGACGCTGCCGTTCAGCGTGAGCCGCACCGGGAGCGAGCCCGTCGGCAGCAGCGCCTGGATCGTGTCGTCGGCGTCGGCGTCCGCGATGAGGCGGGAGCGGATCTGGCTGTAGCTCATGTCGTAGATCGCGCCGCTCGTGGCCCCGAAGAAGCTGGGCCCGAAGCGGATGTCGATCGAGACGCTCACGTCGTCCGTGAACCGCTCGGCATAGAAGTCCGCGACGAACTGCATCGCGTCGACCGCCGCCGGCGAGGGGAGCACGTCCGACGGGTCCGCGGGGTTCTCGATCACGTTGAACGTGATCGTCGGCCCGCTCCGCACGCGCGGCGACGAGGTGATCTTCATCACCGGCTTCGGCAGGTCCGCGAGGCGGCGGGCGAACTCCGCGGCCTGCACGGCCGTGACGTCGTGCCCGTTCGCGCACAGCGGACGCAGCAGCACCCGGCGCGTGGCCTGCACCTCGCGCCCCTCCGCGTCGCGGACGAGCACCGGCTCCTCCCCCAATGTCGCCGCCGGGGCCGAGGGCGCCAGCGGCGTCGGCCAGGAGATCAGGGACGGATCCACCCCCCCGGCCCCGCCGCCCACCCCCATCCCCAGGCCCAACCCCCCTTCTCCCGCGGCCGTGCCCGCCAGCGCCGCCAGCACGAGAGAGGGGATGAGCGTGCCGATCGCTCCGTGCGCGTTCTTCATGGTCGACCCTCCGATCCGGCCCGCACGCGGTCCGGACGCCGTCATTCAAGATGGAAGAAGCCGTGCCTCCAGCACGCGGCCGTCCCCCGCGGACGGTGCTCCGCCCGCTGCAAAGCTACCCCAGAATCCCGCCTGCTGCCGAGGGGAATCCCGGGAAGGCGGCCGATGCGCCGCCCTATCGGACGGGCGATCGCCATACTACCTGACGCGGGGGAGGCAGTTTCACCCGGCGGCCGGGTGATCGGGCGTGCTCGCCGCACCCGGCGGGACGCCGATGTCCTCGTTCCACAGCTCCGGATGCTCCCGGATGAACCGCTCCATCAGCTCGATGCACCTCGGGTCGTCGACCACGCGGAAGTCGACGCCCTCGGCCGCGAGCCAGTCCTCCCGCCCGCGGAAGGTCTGGTTCTCCCCGATCACGATCCTGGGGATGCGGTGCAGGATCGCCGCGCCGGTGCACATGGCGCACGGGCTGAGGGTGGTGCCCATCGTCAGGGTGTGCCAGTCGCGCCGCCGCCCGGCGTTGCGCAGGCAGTCGGTCTCGCCGTGCAGGGTCGTGTCGCCGAGCTGGACGCGGCGGTTGTGCCCGCGGGCGACGACCTCCCCCTCGGGCGTCACCAGCGCGGCCCCGATCGGGATGCCCCCCTCGGCGGCGCCGATCCGGGCTTCCTCCAGCGCCGCCTCGAGGGCGATCCGGTCGATCTCCTGCTGCGGAAGGGCGTTCGGACGCGGGATGAGCGAGCCGTCGTGCATGGACGCACTCTAGCGAGACGCCCCGCGCCGGACGCCGTACCCTCCGCCAACCATGCCCGACCCGAGCCCCGCGACCGCCGCGAGCACCCCCACCCCCACCCCCATCCCCACCC
>CAYMFP010000179.1:0-6870 GCA_964389385.1 uncultured Phycisphaeraceae bacterium
AACGTGAACGACCTGCTCGCGGTCCTCGGCGCATTCCGGATCGGCTGCTGACCCCCCCCCCCACCCCCACCCCGCCCCACTCCCACCCCGCCGGCCTCGCCGGCGGGGGGGCGAACCCGGCCTCGGGTGCGGCACGTAGAGTCTGCCGTGCCCGACGATCCGGATACCCCGTTCACGGACGAGGAGGGGTTCGCGCCGGCCGACAGCCCGCCCCCGTGGGGGACGGAGTCGCGGGCGGAGCGTCTGCTGCGCCTGAACAAGGCCGCGCGCGAGCTGCCGCCGGTCCCCGGCGTCTACCTGATGAAGGACGCGAAGGGGGTGGTGCTCTACGTCGGGAAGGCGCGGGTGCTGCCGGACCGGGTGGCGAGCTACTTCGTGCCCTCGGCGGACCTGGGGCCGAAGAAGCAGCCGATGCTCGACGAGGTGCACTCGTTCGAGTACCTGCGGTGCGAGGGGGAGTGGGAGGCGCTGCTCGTCGAGAACCGGCTGATCAAGGACATCAAGCCGAAGTACAACGCGCGTCTGACGGACGACAAGAGCTACCCCTACCTGTGCGTGACGCAGCGGGAGGACTACCCGCGCGTCTTCGTGACGCGGAACCCGAGCGGGGTGGACGCCGAGGGGCGGCCGATCCCGGAGATGCAGGGGGCGAAGGTCTTCGGCCCTTTCACGAACGCGGGAGCGCTGCGCGAGGCCGTGCAGATCCTGCAGCGGGTCTTCCAGTTCCGGACGTGCAAGCTCGACATCGTCGCGGGGGACCCGAAGAACCGGTTCTTCCGCCCGTGCCTGCTGCACGCGATCGGGCAGTGCACGGCCCCGTGCAACGAGAGCATCTCGGTCGAGAGCTACCGCCGCGACGTGGACCGCTTCGTGCGATTCCTCGGGAGCAAGCGCACCAGCATGCTCCGCGAGCTGCGCGAGGAGATGATGGAGGCCTCGAAGGCGCTGGACTTCGAGCGGGCGGCGAAGCTGCGCGACCAGGTGCGGGCGATCGAGAAGCTCGACGAGCGGGCCGAGGGCGGGGCCCGGTCGGGGTGGCAGCCCGAGCAGGAGATCGGCTACATCGACCCCGAGAAGGCGATGAAGGCGCTGGCGAAGGCGCTCGGGATGGAGACGCGCCCGCGGGTGATCGAGGGGATCGACATCGCGCACCTGCAGGGCGGGGAGACGGTGGGGAGCAAGGTCTGCTTCGTCGACGGGCGCCCGTTCAAGGACGAGTACCGCCGCTACCGCATCAAGACCGTGAACAACCTCGGCGCCTGGCGGAGCAACGACGACTACGCGAGCATCCGAGAGGTCGTCAGCCGCCGCTACCGCGAGGCGGGCGAGGGGCACGAGCTGTACCCGGACGTGGTGCTGATCGACGGCGGGCTCGGCCAACTCCACGCGGCGCAGGAGGCGCTCGCCGGGCTGGACGTGCAGCCGCCGATGCTGATCTCGCTGGCGAAGAAGGAGGAGCTGGTCTACGTCCGCGAGCGGGGCGAGCCGCTGCGCCTGCCGCGGAACAACGCGGGGCTCCGCCTCCTCCAGCAGGTCCGCGACGAGGCCCACCGCTTCGCCCAGCACTACCACCACATCCTGCGAAGGAAGAAGGTGGTGGGCGAATAGCGGCGCGACGGATCTTCGCCCCGCGCCGCCGGCCGCATCATCCGATGCGAGCAACCCGTGCCTGGCCCGGGACCCGGCCCCGCTCCGCGAGCCGCCGCGGCACCCGCCCGGCCGGGCCGACCGCGCGAAGACCGCACCCCGGGCCGTGGGCACGGGGCGCGGCGCCCTTTCAGAGCTGCTGCATCTCCTGCAGCACCCCGGTCGACCTCTGAGCGCTCCCGGGATAGGTCACCCCGTAACGCGGCGGGACGTCCGCCGGGATATCCACGACGCCGACGCCCGGATCGAGGAAGACCGCGTTGTTCCCCCGGACGCCGACGCAGACGACCATGTGGCCGCCCCCGTGGTACTCGTAGTTGTTCGTGACGGGGTCCAGCCGGGTCCACTTCAGGCCGACGAGCGCCGGGCGCGACGGGGAGGCGCTCGGCAACCACTTCTTGACGTTGTCCGAGCCGTGCACCCGGAGGGCGGAGAGCTTGAGCTTCTTGAGCACCTCGCCGACCACGTCGATGCTCGCCGCCTTGTTCTCGAAGTGCCGGATCTTGTCGGAGGAGATGTTCTTGCTCCCCTCGGCCTCGCCGACCCAGCGGCGGACGGTGGACTCGTCGAGCCGCTTGTTGAGCACGAGCCGAGCGACCGTCGCGATGCAGGCGCAGACGCAGCTGTTCGCCTGGTCCTGGAGGCAGACCTCGTACATCGTCCCGTCGCTGGCGGCGGAGTTCGTCCAGCCCATCGTCGTCCCTCTCGATGGCCGCCCCGCTCCGAGCGGCCGACGCCCGCCAGCCTACCGGGAGGCGCGCTCCGACGCGAGAGAATCGGCGCCGATCGGCGAGACTCCGGGCGGGAGCGCCGCCGCGCCCGCGGCCCCCTACCCCTGCTCCTCCAGCGCCTCCTGGTAGCGGCGCATCACGTTCGCCCGCGTCACGAGCCCGAGCGGCGTCGCCCGCTCGGCCTGATCGACCAGGCACAGGCTCGCCACGTCGTTCCGGCTGAACTTGTCCATCACCGAGTCGAGCGACTCCTCGGCCGTCACCGTCGGCAGATCCGCCCGCATCAGCTCGGCCACGAGCAGCAGCGGGATCGCCTCCCGGTCGATCAGCGCCGTCCGCATGTCGGCGCCCGTCACCATCCCGAGGTACCGCCCGTTCGGGTCGACGACCGGGAAGTCGGGCACGTTGTGCGTGGCGTGCAGGGTGATGAGCTTGCTCAGCGGGTCCGAGGCGTAGACCGGGTCCTCCGGCAGGGGCGTGAGGCGCACCTGCGAGCAGGCGATGCGGCGCAGCAGCGTGAAGTCCCGCGCCGTGCCGAAGAGCAGCCCCGCCCGCCGCAGCCCGGCCGTGTAGATCGAGTCCCGGTCGATGACCTGGCTCGCCGCGGTCGCGAGCACGGCCGCGAGCATGATCGGCAGCAGCACGTACTCGTCCCGCGTCAGCTCGAAGAGGATCAGGATCGCCGTGAGCGGCGCGTGCGTCGACCCGGCGAGCACGGCCGCCATCCCCACGAGCGCGTACGCCGCCGGCGAGCCCCCATCGGGGATAAGCCCGAACCCGTCGAGCAGCACGCCGAACGCCGCGCCCGCGGCCGCGCCGATGAACAGCGCCGGCGCGAACGTCCCCCCGCTCCCGCCGGAGGCGAGGGTGAACGTCGTCGCCAGGATCTTGCACGCCGCGAGCAGCAGGAGCAGCCAGAGCACCGGCGGCATCGCCCCGCGCATCCCGCCGAAGGCCTCGCCGTAGGCCGCCGGGTTGAGCAGGAAGCGGATGGTGTCGTACCCGTTGCCGAAGAACGCGGGCGTGCGGCGCGGCCCCGGGCGCCCGTCCTCGCGCGGCAGCACGGCGTCGGGCCCGCCGGGGTCGAGGGCGCCGGGGAGCGCGTCGCCGGCCGGGGGCTCGCCGATCTCCGGCGCCGCGAGCGCCGCGGCCGCGGGCGGCGCCTCGGGCGTCGCCGCGGCCTGCGCGTAGAAGTAGCCCATCCCGAGCAGCCCGAGCAGCAGCGCCCCCGTGACGGGCTTGACCACCGGGTGGAGCTTCACCTTCGCGTACAGCTCCTCCCCGCCGTGCAGCACGCGGTTGTACAGCACCGCCACCAGCCCGCAGACGAGCCCCAGCACCGCGTAGCTCGGCAGCTCCCGGAACGTGAACCGGTAGTGCGTGAGTTCCCCCGCGACGACGAAGATCGCCTCGTTCTGCTCGTTCACCAGCGCCTGCGTCGTCGCCGCGCTGAAGACGCTGGCGATCACCACCGGCGTGAACGTCCGCAGCGAGAAGTCCCGCAGCAGGATCTCGAGCACGAAGAAGACGCCCGCGATCGGGGCGTTGAAGATGCTCGCGATCCCCGCGGCCGCGCCGCACCCCACCAGCGTCGGGCGATACTCACGCACCACGCGCAGGTGCCTGCCGAAGACGCTCCCGAACGTCGCCCCGATCTGCACGATCGGGCCCTCCGTCCCGCTCGAACCCCCCGTCCCCACCGTCGCGATCGACGCCAGCGCCTTCACCACCCCCACCCGCATCGGGATGTCCCCGTTCCGCCGGAGCACGGCCGCGATCACCTGCGGGACCCCGTGCCCCCGCGCGTCGGCCGCGAAGATCGTCACCAGCAGCCCCGTCACCAGCGCCCCCGCCATCGGGATCAGCGGCAGCGTCCAGATCGGCAGCCCATCCCGACGCTCCGAGAGCACGTGCTCGAGCCCGTGCAGGGCCCAGCTGAACGCGATCGTCCCCAGCGCCGCGGCCGTGCCGATCGCCGCCCCCAGCAGGATGAGGTACCAGTCCCGCTCGAAGCCGAAACGCTTGAGCAGCGCGGTGACGACGTTGTTCCCCAGGGCGGGCATGGGAAGGGGAGCGTAGACGCCGCCCCCACCGCCCTCGCCCCACCCACACCGCCCTCGCCCACATCCCCCTACCCCGAGGCAGGCCCCCCCGCCCGATCGCCGATAGGAACCCAGCCCCACCCCACCCCCACCGACCAGGAGATGCCATGAACCCCCGCGTCCTCGTCCTGCACTGGCGCGGCGCGGCCCGGCCCGGCTGGCGCCGGATGCTCGACGCGGGGGCGATGCCGCGCTTCGCCCGGCTCGCGGCCGGGGGCGTGCTCGCGGACCTCATGCCCACCCCGCCCTTCGGGGGGGCCGCGGGCTCCGCCACGATCGCGACCGGGTGCCTCGCCGACGCCCACGGCATCCTCGCCGACCGCGAGCCCCGGCCCGACCTGCTCGGCCTGCGCCCCGCTTCCCGGACCTCGCGCCGCCGCTCGGCCGTCTGGGAGATCGCGCACCGCGAGGGGCTCCGGTCGATGGCCGTCGCTTGGCCCGCGACCCACCCCACCTATCCCACCCACCCCACCTCCCCCACCCGTCCCTCCCCCGACGCCGCCGCGATCGTCACCGACGCCTTCGCCGAGCACCGCTCCCGGCACCCCGACTGCTGGCCGATGCCCTCCGCCTGCGTCTTCCCCGAAGCCCTGCGCGACGAGCTGTGGGACCTGCGGCTCAGCGCGCCCGAGATCACGCCCGAGCAGCTCGGGGCGCTGGTCCCCGGGCTCGCCGAGATCGACCAGGCCCGCGACGACACGCTCGTGCGCCTCGCCGCCGCCCTCGCCCGCTGCGCGACGGACCACGCGGCCGGGACGTTCCTCGCCGAACACGGGCCCGACGGCTCCGGCCCGCGGGGGTGGGACCTGCTCTGCGTGCACTTCGCGCTCGCCGGCGAGGCGTGGCTCCTCCGGACCGAGGGGCGGGAGCGGAGTCTGCGGGCTGACGGGACATCCCCCCTGGACGAGGCACCCGGGCACGCGCTGGCGTTCCTCGACCTCATGCTCGGGCGCTACCTGCACCTCTGCGGCCCGGAAACGACCGTGGTCATCTCGGGCGACGCGCCGCCGAGCGAGGGGGCGGACCCCGCGCCGGGGTTCCTCCTCGCCTCCGGGCCCGGCGTGCGCCCCGGAACGAGCGCGGACAGGGCCCGGGCAATGGACGTGGCGCCCACGGTGCTGGCGTTGCTCGGCGTGCCGCCCGCGGCCGATCTCGACGGGCGGGCGCTGGGCGAGATCCTGACCAATCCCGCTCCCGAGGAGCGCTGGACGCACGAAGTGCCGGGCGAGCCGTCCGAGAACATCGACCGCGAGCGGATCGAGGCCATGGCCGCGGACCTGCGGGAGCGGGGGTATGCCGCCCCGGCCGTCGCGCCGCTCATGGAACTCCAGGGGCACGCGGCGGAGGTGCGGCAGGTGCTGGAGACGGTCCGGGCGGTGCGGTCGGGAGCGCCGGCCCGCTGAGGCCCGCGGCGGAGCTACGCGCCACCGGGAGCGACCGGCCGCACGTGCCGTTCGAGCGTCAGGACGCAGACGCCCCCCGCGCGTTCGGCGAGGCGGGCGGTGTCGCGGTGCCGTTCGCCGGCCTCGAAGGTGACGAACGCGAGGCCCTTCGGACCGGCCCCGCGCAGCCCCTCGGCCATCAGGGCGGCGTTCACCCACGACCCGCGCACACCGGGGGCGACGACCTTGGAATCGACGCTGATGGTCTGCTCGTCCGTCCAGCGGGCGAGGACGATGCCGGCCAGGCGTCCGTCGGGCAGCACGATCGCGACGCTGCCGTGCGGGCAGTAGCGTCCGGCGTCGAGGGCGGCCGCGACCGCCTCGGGCCGGCCGCCGAGGTGCATCGACTGGAGCCGGAGCACCTGCTCGCGGGGGACGCCGCCGATCGGCGCCACGCGCGTCCCCGGCGGGATCGACCCGTGCTCGCGGAGCCGGTCCCACACCGGGCCGACCACGCCGAGCAGGGCCTCGGCCGAGCAGCGGAACCGCCGCAGCGTCCGGTGCGGCGTGAAACCGAGGCGGGCCCAGCCCGCGGCGGCCTCGCCGCCCTGCTCGGCCGGCTCCCATGAGGCGAGGTTCGGCACGCCCCAGTGCCGGGCGAGGGCCTCCGCCCCCGCGAGGAGCGACCGTCCGATTCCCCGACCGCGCTCGCCCTCGACGACGTGCACGGCGCAGGGAACGCCCGGCGGATCGTCCGCGGGGACGGTGCACGCCACGGCCGCGGCGCCGAGCAGACGCCGCCCGTCCGGGGACACCGCGACGAGGACGTGCGGGTCGAGGGGCGAGGCGACGGCCTGCGGGAGCAGCCAGGCCGCGAGGCGGCGCTCGATCGCGTCGGCTTCTCGGACCTCACAGGCGATCGGCGGTGCGGCGGGCATCACCCGCACCTATCGGCTCGATGCCGCCGCCCGATCGGCCGAACGGGCGGCACGGCCGAGCCCTCGGCGG
>CAYMFP010000180.1:0-6819 GCA_964389385.1 uncultured Phycisphaeraceae bacterium
CACCCACCCGCTCCGCCGAACCGCGGCGTCGGCCGTTTCCGCGGCTTTGGTGCTCGTCCCGGAACGAAAAACACCGCCGGGGAGAGTTCCCCGAGCGGTGCGTGCGGAAACCTTCTCGTGCGATGGTGTGCTCAGCCCCGGCGGCGCCGCGTCGCGAGCAGCCCCGCCCCGGCCAGCGCGCCGACCCCGGCCGGCGCCGGGATCAGCGTGTACTCGTACGTCACCGTGAACGCCCCGTAGTGCCGCAGCGACTCCACGCCGGCGAAGACCAGCCCCTCCTCGAGGAAGACGTTCCACTGGAAGTACGCCTCGCCGAACCCGCCGAGCACCGTCTGCAGGTCCCCCGCACCCGTCACCGCCGCGAGGATGCTCGCGCTCGTGTGCCGCTCCGCGAACGTGTTGTGGGCCGTCATCACGCCCGAGTAGAACACGTCCAGCCCCGGCGCCGGGCCCCACGGCGGCACCGGATCCCCCTCGTACGCCGGCAGGTCCACGCTCCACATCTCGGTGGCGAACCCGCCCGCCCCGACGAACGGCGGGTTGTCCTCGGGGTCGTCGACCGTGCCGAGCTGGAAGAGGCACTGCATCAGGAACTGGAAGCCGTACATGTCCGCCGTGACGGCGAACGGGCTCGCGTTCTCCAGGGTCAGCACCGTGTCGATCCGGTGGTCGAACGAGAAGGTCACGGCGTCCAGCCGGCGCGTGCCCCCCATCGTGTCGAACTTCGCGAACACCGGGCTCTGGTAGTCCGAGTACAGGTCGTTGTCGAACGACACGGTCTGGCTCTCGGTCCCGGCGGCCGCGCTCAGCGCCGTCCCGGCGATCGCGACGCACGCGGCCCACATCGGCTTGGTCATCTCTCGTTCCCTTCCTCGCGGCGCGGGCGTCTCCCGCACGGATTGCCCGGGACGGAAGCCCCGCCCGGCGCCAATCAGAATAATCCATCCCGGCGACCGTGCAAAGAATTCTTTGGAGAAATCTTCGGGAGGGTGTTTCGGCCTCGCCGCTCCGTGGTACCATCCCCGCCCGATGCCGTCCGAAGCCGCTCCGCTCCCCGCCCCTGCTCCGAACTCCGGGCCTGCCGCTTCCGCTCCGGGGTCTGGCTCGGCTTCCGGCCCGGACACCACCCACCCCGGCGGCTTCAGCGACGCCGCGGCCGACCGCCTCCGGGCCGCCCAGGCCGCCATGACCGACCTCCTCGCCGTCGCCGGGCTCGGCGGCGTCCGTCCGATGGACCTCGGCCGCCGCCTCGGGCTCGACAAGACCCTGGCTTGGAAGGTCGCCCGCTTTGTCGAAGAGCCCGATCCTCTCCGGGCCGCCAAGCACGTCCCCGGGGCGGGGGGCGTCCAGATCCTGCTCCAGGCGGCCGCGGAGCACGGCGTCGCCGCGGACCACGTCGAGGCCGTGCGCGAGGCCGACCGCCTCCTCCGCGAGTTCGTCCGCCACCACGCCGGCGACCGGCGTTCGTTCGAGGCGATGCTCGCCCGCGGCGGGCGCGACGCCCGGGTGGAGAGCGAGGAGCGGCGGGAGTTCTTCCGGGCCGGATCGGTCGTCTGGGGCGTCCGGGCCCAGGCCCAGGTGCTCGCCCTCGTCCTCCGCCCGTCGGAGACGGAGGACGGGATGCTCGACGTCGTGCAGGTGGGGGGGCTGGTCGGGCTCGAACGCCTCCGCCCGGACCTGCCCTGGATCGTCCGCCGCCTCCGCGTCAGCGACGACACGGAGCGGGAGGGGCAGCCCGTCCGCCGCCGCCCGCTCGCCCCGGAGAGCGTCACCCCCGGCGGGATGCCGCTCCTCCCGCGGTTCTGCTCCGAGCCGACGCCCGAACTCCGCCGGTTCGAGGACGACGCCGGCTTCGCCTACGACGAACTCGTCCCCGGGCCGGTCGGGCGGCGCGGGCTCGTCACCTGCATCTCCGGCGAGCGCTACGACGCGGCGATCCCCTTCCGCCGCTCGGAGCAGAACACCGTCGCCCGCTACCGCCTCATCGTCCGCACGCCCATCCAGCACGCCCTCTTCGACATCTACCTCCACGAGTCGCTCCGCCACTGGGGCGAGGCGACGGCCCGCGTCGACGCCATCCTCGAGGACCGCCCGCGCACCGAGGCTCGTTCGGGCGCCGCCGCGCCGCTCTACGGCCCGCGTCCGGCAGCGTCCCTCGGCTCCCCGCCGAAGGTCCAGACGCCGCGTTCCGACGCCCACGGGGAACTCGTCCGCTGGGCGATCGAACGCGCCGGCTGGGGCCCGCTCGATCTGTACCGGGGCTACCGCGCCGAGATCGAGTACCCCCCGCCCCCGTGCGAGATCGAGATCGCCTGCCCGATCGGCGAGACGGAGTAGCGCCGCCGCTACGTCCCGGGCCGTTCCCCGCCCGCGGCCTGCGCTTCCATCCTCTGCATCTGCCGGTGCATCTGCCGGGCGGCGTTGAGGCATTCCGTCGCGTACTGCCGCACGGCCGGGTGCGGGTATCGCGTCAGACGCTCCAGGAGCGGGATCGCGTATGCCGGCGGGGGCGGCATGCCGCCGTACGCGTACATCGACTGCAGCATCTGCATCGCCCGCCCCGGCGTGCCCTCGGAGAGCCACGCGGCGACGAGACCCCGGTCGGCCAGCCCGTAGGCGAGCAGGGATTGCAGGCCCGAACCGATCCGCGCTTCGGTCGACCGGTGGCGATCCTCCTCCGCTTCGTAGGCCGCGATCTGCTCCTCCGTCAGCGCGTCGTAGGTGGCGTCGTCTATCTCGTCCCACTCCAGCAGCATCGCGCTGCGGGGGAGCCCGCCGTCGTCCTCAAGCAGTCCCTGGGCCTCCAGCACGACGCGCGTGGCCCCGGCCGCGTCCCCGCCGAGCCGCACGTACGCGACGGCCGTGCGGCAGGCCAGCCCCGGCTCGGTCTCGAAGACGAACCCGCGGAGCACCTCGATCGCTTCCGGGTCGCCGGGGGCGAGATCGGCGATCCAGTCGATCGCCTCGCCGCCGAAGGACATCTCCCGCCCCTCCAGCACGATCGGCTCGCGCCGCTGCTCCTGCCACGCCCGAAGGCGGACGCGCAGCTTCTCCACCGTCGCCCGGCGGAGCGCCTCGCGATCGACCCCCAGCGCCAGGGCGATCTGCAGGGCGTTCGAGTCCGCCTTGACCTCCGGCCGCCCGAGCACCGCGAGGACGTCCGGCGCCATCGCCCTGGCGTCGTCCCCGAAGTGCTCCAGCGTCGACCACGCCGCGGCCTGGACATCCGAGTCCTCCGAGGCGATGCCGGCCGCGAGCGGCCCGCGGAACTCCTCGCGCCACGGGAACAGCCGCAGCATCCGGATCGCGTGGCTGCCGGTCCACTCGCCGGATGCTCCGGTGCGCACGACTTCACGCAGCAGGGTGTCGCTCGGTCCCTCCAGCCGGTAGCGCAGCGCCAGCCCCAGCACGGTGGCTCCGGAGGGGCTGCCGAGCCGCTCCGAGGGCGGCTCCCCGGCGACCAGCCGCCCGGCCAGGTCCAGCAGCGCCTCGCGCGTCGCCGGGCGTTCCGCGACCACCTCCGCCACCCGCTCCACGAACCACTCCGCGGCCGGGAGCTGCACGCGCCGCATTTCCGGCGCCACCTCTCCTCCGAACGCCCATCCGAGGTTCGTGACCGCGGAGACCGCCGCGCGCATCCCGTCGTCATCGGGCCCGGCCGCGAGCAGCGCGTGCAGCGCCTCGACGTCGTGCGGCGCCGCCACGGAGGCCCAGTACACCGCCCGGGTGCGCACCGCCCGATCATCCGATTCCCGCAGCGCCGCGGCCGCGTGCGGCGCGATCGCCAGGGCCACGGCCCGGCGCGTCTCCGGGTCCTGCAGAGCCTGGCTCCCGCCCCACCGGAGCGGGAGGAGCAGTTGCTCCGCGAACGCGGACCGGTGCGCCGGCTCGCGGTCGATGTCTCGCGCCGCCGCCCCGAACAGCGTGCCGATCTGCCCCGGCGTGAAGCGCCCCTCGTTCAGCCGCCGGAGGATCTCGTCCCGCATCGGCTGCGCGTCGATCGCCGTCATCCGCACCAGCGCGGCCGACGGCACGGCCCGCCACCCCTCCGCCATCCACCGCGACCATCCCCCGAGCCCCGCCCCGGCGATCACCAGCAGCACCCCCGCCGCCGTCCACCCCCAGCGCCGCCGCGTCCGCAGCAAAGCCCGCTCCGACCGCGCCGTCCGCCCGCACTCGGGGCACGATCGCCCCCGGACGCCGTCCATCCGGTACCAGCACGCCGGACACCGCCGCCGCCCGCGCGGGCGATCGCCGAACAGCCCCCACGCCCCGAGCCCCCGCCCCCCCAGTCCCAGCACGACCCCCAGCGTCAGGACGAGCCATTCCATCCGGCCAGCGTACCGAGATCCGCCCGCCGCGCCCGCGCCGGGGCGTCTCGCGTGCCCGCGGCGGGCAAGCATCCGGCATGCCCGAACCGCCGCCTGCCCGATCGGTCCGCCCCGCGACGCGGGAGGACGTCCCCGCGCTGCTCCCGATGGTCCAGGCGATCTGCGACTGGCACGAGGCGTTGGACCCCCGCCGGTTCGACTTCGTTCCCGGCATCGCGCAGCGCTACGCCCGGTGGCTGCCGCAGCGGATCGACGATCCGGAGTCGGTGGTGCTGGTCGCGGAGGCGGGCGGGCCGGGAGCCGCGGGCGAGCCGCCGCATCCGGCCGGCTTCGTGATCGCCCAGATCATGGACAACGTGCCGATCTACCGCACCGCCCGCTACGGCTGGTTTCATGACCTCTGGGTCGAGCCCGCGTTCCGCCGGCGCGGCATCGCCGGCGCCCTGGTCGACGCGGCCGTCGCGCGTCTCCGCGCGGCCGGCGTCACCCAGCTCCGCGGCGAGACGGCCCGCGCCAACGACGCCGCCCGCGCCCTTCTCGCCCGCCGCGGCTTCCGCGAGAGCGCCGTCGAGGTCCTCCTCGATCTCTCGTCCGGATGATGCGGACGATCAGACGGAATGCACCACGGAGGGCGCGGAGGGCCACGGAGGGGGTCGGGGTTGAGGCGTGGAAGCAGGGCAGCGGGCCGGCTTGTTCTCAGATGTCGCGGCGACGCGTCGGGAGGTGCGCCAAGGCGCCGCACCCTCGTCCTTCCCATCCCTCTTCTCCGTGGCCCTCGGCGCCCTCCGTGGTGCAATGAGTCAATCGTCGGCGGGAACGAGCCGGATCACCCGGTCCGGACCGTTCAGCACGATGTACACGTACCCCTCCGGCGAGACCACCACGTCGCGCACACGTCCGCCCTCGCGGAACACCTCTTCGCGCTCGACGACCCGGCCGTCCTCGATCCGCAGCCGTTCCACGATCTCCCCGGCCAGCCCTCCGCTGAACAGGTCCCCGTTCCATTCCGGGAACGCGTCCCCGCGGTGCACGTCCAGCCCGCACGCGGCCGTGCTCGGCAGCCAGACGAACGCCGGCATCGCGATCTCCTCCTCGACGCCCGCGACGTCCGGCCACGGCACGGTCAGCGGCGCCCCGTTGTAGTTGATCCCGTGGGAGACCAGCGGCCAGCCGTAGTTCCTCCCGCGTTCGATCAGGTTCAGCTCGTCCCCGCCCCGCGGCCCGTGCTCGGTCTCCCACAGCCGCCCCGCGCCGTCGAACGCGAGCCCCTGCGGATTGCGGTGCCCGTACGACCAGATCGTCGGCATCGCCCCCTCGCGATCGACGAAGGGGTTGTCCTCCGGCACGCTCCCGTCCTCGCGCACGCGGTGGATCTTCCCGTTCGGGCGGGCGAGGTCCTGCGCCTGCTCGGCGCGGCCGCGCTCCCCGATCCCGAAGAAGACGTGCCCGCTGCCGTCGAAGACGATCCGGCACCCGAAGTGGATCGCCGTCGGCTGGTCGAGTTCCTCCGGCGAGTCGAAGATCGTCTGCTCGTCCGTCCAGCGCAGGTCGTCGGTCACCCGCCCGCGCACCACCTTCGTCATCGAGGCCCGCCCGTCGGGCGAGGGCTCCGAGAACGCCAGGTAGATCCACCCGTTCTCCGCGAAGCCCGGGTGCGGGGCGACGTCCAGCATCCCGCCCTGCCCGCGCTCCCACACCCGCGGCGTCCCGCGCACCGGCGGCGACAGCCGCCCCTGCGACAGCACGCGCAGGTTCCCCCCGCGTTCCGTGACGAGCGCCCGCCCGTCCGGCAGGAAGTCGATCGACCACGGCGTCCGCAGCCCCGACTCCACCACCGTCTCGAACCGGTACGCGTGGCGCTGCGACTCCACGACGCCCCCGCCGCGCCCCGGCGGCGGCACGCGCTCCCGCCGCGCACGCTCTTGCAGCTCGCGGATGTAGTTCACCGTCGCCCACGCCTCCGCGTCGCTGAGCGCCCCCGCGAACGCCGGCATCCCGAACTCCTCCTGCCCGTTCCGCACGGCCTCGAACAGCCCGCGGTCCGAACCGTCCGAGACGTACTCCCCGTCCAGCAGCGACGACGCGTTCGCGCCCTCCCCGCCCGCGCCGTGGCAGCGGGCGCAGTTCGTCGTCCAGATCTGCGTCACGGACTGTCCGGCCGCGCCGCCGGCCGCGGCGGCGAGCACGAGCAGCGCGAGAGCACGGCCCCGGGCCGCGGCACGGCGGCGTTGCGGAAGCGGGTGGGGGTGGGGGTGGGGGGGCGAAGGAGTGAGGGAGCGGCGGAGGGCGTTCATCGGCGTCATCGTACCGAACCCCGCCCCCGGCGCGTCGCCGGCCGGTGCTCGCCGCCGGCCGCGCAGGACCCGCGCTGCGGGAAGGCGGGCCTCGCACACCCCGACGGTCTGCGGCCCGCGCCCGTGAATCCAACGCCTTCTTTTCCCAAGCAACGCCCCACCCCACCGGTCCCCACCCACCCCACCCCATCCAC
>CAYMFP010000181.1:0-6815 GCA_964389385.1 uncultured Phycisphaeraceae bacterium
GGGGCGGGGAGGGGCGCGAGGTGAAGTGGCCGGTGTACGGGCGGGCCCGCCGGGGCGGGCGCCCGATCGGGGAGGACCTGGCGCTCGTGAACGAGCGGCCGGAGGCCTGCCCGCTCTTCACGGCCCGGCTGGTGCGGGGGGCGAAGATCGGCCCGAGCCCGGCGTGGCTGGCGGAGCGGCTGGAGGCGGTGGGGCAGCGGTCGATCAACAACGCGGTGGACGTGACGAACTTCATCACGTTCGAGTTCGGGAACCCGTGCCACGTCTTCGACCTGCGGAAGCTGGCGAAGAACGCGCAGGGCCGCCACGAGCTGCGGATCCGCTCGGCGCGGGAGGGCGAGCCGCTGACGACGCTGGACGGGCGGGAGCGGAAGCTGGTCGCGTCGGACCTGGTCGTGGCGGACGCGGAGCGGGCGCAGTCGCTGGCGGGGGTGATCGGCGGGCAGGACTCGGAGGTGGACGGGTCGACGACGGACATCGTGCTGGAGATGGCGACGTGGGACCCGGCGACGATCCGGGCGGCGGCTCGGCGGATGCAGATCCGCACGGACGCGGGGCACCGGTTCGAGCGCGGGGTGGACCCGCGGACGATCGAGGAGGCGGCCGAGCGGGCGCTGGCGCTGCTGTGCGAGCTGACCGGGGGGGAGGCGGCCGAGGGGGTGCTGCGCGAGGGGCGTCCGCTGCCGGAGGATCTGTTCGTCCCGCTGCGTCCGTCGCGGGCGCGGCTGGTGATGGGGATCCCGGTGGAGGCGGGGGAGATCGAGCGGCTGCTGCGTCCGCTGGGGATCGAGACGCACGCGGTGGCGGAGGACGAGCTTCGGTGCCGCGTGCCGGCGCACCGGCTCGACCTGACGCGGGAGATCGATCTGATCGAGGAGGTGGCTCGGATCAAGGGGCTCGCGGCGGTGCCGATCGCGGAGAAGCTGCCGCTGCGGGTGCGTCCGGCGCAGCCGCGCGAGCGGGCGAAGCGGGAGCTGGCGGGGGCGCTCTCGGGGCTGGGGTTCTGGGAGACGGTGACGTTCAGCTTCGCGGGCGAGGAGGAGGCGAAGGCGTTCCTCCCGGAGGGGCTGCGGCTGCTGGCGGTGGACGAGGACCGGCGCAAGGGGGCGCGGTGGCTGCGCCCGAGCGTGCTGTGCGGGCTGCTCGGCGTGCGGCGTTCGAACCAGGACGCGGGGGTGGAGCAGGCCGGGGGCGTGCGGCTGTTCGAGACGGCGGCCGTGTTCGCCGAGACGCCGGACGGGCGGACGGTGGAGCGGGCGAGCCTCGGGCTGCTGCTGGACGTGGACGGGGAGGGCCGGCGGCGGAAGCCCGAGGACAAGCAGCGGGCGCTGCGGCTGATGCGGGGCGCGATCGACACGCTCGCGTCGCGGCTCGGCGGGGCGGGGGTGCGGGTCGTGCCGTGCGAGGCGCCGGGGGGCGGTTTCGCGGCCGGCGCGTACGAGCCGGGGGCGGTCACGGGGCTGGCGATCGACCGGGGCGACGGGGCCGGCGCGGAGGCGGTCGGGATCTTCGGGCTGCTGTCCGGGGGCGTTCAGGAGCGGTGGGGGCTGGACGTGCCGGTGGTGGGGGCGGAGCTGGACCTGGAGGCGCTGCTGGCGTTCTACCCGCCGCGGACGCGGGCGCAGGCGCTGCCGCAGTTCCCGCACACCGACCGCGACGTCTCGCTGGTGGTGCGGGACGAGGTGCGGTGGGAGCGCATCGACGCGCTGGTGCGTTCGGCGGCGCTGGAGCGGCTGGAGAGCCACGCGTTCGTGGGCACGTTCCGGGGCGAGCCGATCGGGGCGGGGCGCAAGAGCGTGACGCTGCGCCTGCGGTTCCGCGACCCGGAGCGGACGCTGCGGGCCGAGGAGGTGGAGCCGGCCGTGGCGGCGTTCGTCGACCGGGCGAGGCGCGAGCTGGGGGCGGAGTTGCGGGGGTAGAGAGCGGCGGCGCTCGCGCGGGGGCTAGATCAGCGGGCCCATGAGCGAGACGACGTTCTCCCAGAAGCGGATGACGACGGGCCGGGCGCGCCACGAGGGCGGGTCGACGAAGGTGCAGTTCGCCAGGTAGCGGACCTGGAGTTCGCGCACGCGGCCGGCGAGGTCCTCGTCGTAGGCGAAGATCCCGAGTTCGTAGTTCAGGTAGCAGGACCGGGCGTCCATGTTCGTGGTGCCGAGGTAGCAGATGTGCCCGTCGGCCGTGATGCTCTTGGTGTGCAGCAGCCCGCCGCGGTACTGCGCGACCTTGGCCCCGGCGTCGAAGAGCTTCTGGAAGTTCGAGCGCGAGGCCCAGTGCGCGAAGGCGGAGTCGACCTTCTCCGGGATGATGAGCGTCACGTCGACGCCGCGGCGTGCGGCGGAGAGCATGTTGCCGAGCAGGATGGCGTCGGGGACGAAGTAGGGCGTGGTGATGATGAGTTCGCGCTCGGCGGCGTCGATGGCGGCGACGAACGTCTCCATCGCGACGCCGCGGCGGCGCCCGGGGCCGGAGGGGACGAGCTGGACCGGGGTCTCGCCGGAGCGGTCGAGGTGGCGCAGGTCGACGCGCTCCGGGCCGAGCTGCTCGAGCCCGTCGCCGGTGTCGAGGTGCCAGTCCTCGAGGAACGAGAGCGCGGCCGCCTCCACCGCCGGGCCCGTCATCCGGGCCATGACGTCCACCCAGGGGGCGCACCCGGAGGAGAGCTTGAAGCAGCGGGGGTCCGCGACGTTCAGCGAGCCGAGGTAGGCGACCTGCCCGTCCACCACCAGCAGCTTGCGGTGGTTCCGCAGGTCCTGCCGGACGAGCAGCAGGCGGAAGACGCCCACGGGGAGCGACGAGACGAGCTGCACGCCGGCGGCGCGCATCTCCCGGGCCGTCTGCGAGGCGAGGAACGCGCGCGAGCCGACCGCGTCGGCGAGCACGCGGCAGACCACGCCGCGGCGGGCGGCGCGGACGAGCGCCCGGGCGACGTCGTCGGCCCGTCCCCCGTTGAACCAGATGAACGTCTCCAGGTGGCAGGTGCGCTCGGCCCGGTCGATGTCGGCGATCAGCGAGTCGAACGCCGGGTCGGGGTCGGGGAACAGCTCGACGGAGTTCCCGTGCAGCACGGGGATGCCGGTCAGCGAGGTGCAGGTGCGCGCCACCCGCATCGCCGCGGGCGGGAGGGGGACGGAGGCGAGGTCCCACGCCCGCAGCTCGGCCATCCGCCGCAGGTACGGCTCGGCGATCTCCCGCTCGCGGGCGACGCGCCGGGACCCCAGCCGGTTCTCCCCGATGAGCAGGTAGAGCAGCGCCCCCGCGAACGGGAAGACCAGGATCACGACCAGCCAGGCCAGCGTCACCTGCGGGGGCTCGCCCCGCATGATGACGCGCACGGACAGCACCGAGCGGATGATCAGGTCCGCGATCAGCAGGGCCGAGGTCAGGTTGGCGCCGAAGTCCATGGGCTGCGGGTGTTGTAGGGAACCGCGGTCTGCCGCGGCCATGCGGGAGAAGGGGCTCGGTGCGGGGTGGAGGGCGGCCCGGATCGTACGGTGAGGACGGGCGCGGACGCGCACGGCCGGCGAGACCGCGGGTGCGGCCGCGGGCTTCGGCCCGGGAGGACCGCGCGATTCGCGGCGTGCCCCGGCGCGGCGGCGGAAGGCCGGCGCCGACGCGCTCCGGAACCCTGGCGGCTCGCCGCGGCCGGCCTGCCCCGCTCCGGCCGGCGTTACGCCGTCCGCCGGAAGGCCGGCGCCAGCGTCGCGTACAGCTCCGCGAGGCCCGCGCGCACCGACGCGTACCGCCCGGCCTCCGGGCCCGGGTCGATCGTCTCCGTCTCCCGGATCGTCGCCGCGCACGCCTCCGGCACGCTCGCCCACGCCCCGGCCCCGACGCCCGCGAGCAGGGCCGCCCCGAACGCCGGGCCCTCCTCGGCGTTCAGCGTCGCGACCGGCTTGCCGTAGACGTCGGCCTGCATCTGCCGCCAGAGCCGCGAGCGGTTCCCGCCCCCGCCGAGCCGAACCTTCTCCACCCGCACCGGCAGGGCCTCGACGATGCCGAGGATGATCCCCATGTTCGCAGTGACGCCCTCGAGCACCGCGCGGATCAGGTGCCCGCGCGTGTGCCGCGAGGAGAGCCCGATCCACGCCCCCCGGGCCGTCGGGTCCGGGAAGGGGCACCGCTCGCCGGTCAGGTAGGGCAGGAAGACGAGCCCCTCGCACCCGGGCTCGATCCCCTCGGCCTCGCGCATCAGCTCGGCGAAGTCCGCGCCGGGGGCGATCGTGTCGCGCGCCCAGTGCAGCGCCCCGGCCGCGGAGAGCATCACCCCGGTGATCGACCACCGCCCCGCCGCGCCGTCCCGTCCGTCGGCGGCGCACATCGTGTGCACCCGGCCGGCCGCACCCCCTTCCTCGCCGCCGAGGTCGCGCCGCGGCTCGTCCGCGTGGGCGTAGATCACGCCCGACGTCCCCAGCGTCGCGAGCACCATCCCGCTCGTCACCACGCCGGCACCCACGGCCCCGCACTGGTTGTCGCCCGAGCCCGCGACGACCGGGATCCCCTCCGGCAGCCCCGTCTCCGCCGCGGCCCACGCCGTCACCCGCCCCGCGACGGCCGCGGATTCCAGCACCCGCTCGGGCACGAGCGAGCGGTCGAGGTTCAGCCTCGCGAAGACCGCGTCGTTCCACGTGCGGGTCGTCGGGTCGAGCAGCAGCGTGCCGGCGCCGTCGCCGACGTCGGCCGCGGGCTCGCCGGTCAGGCAGAGGCGGGCGAAGTCCTTCGGGTTCAGCAGCAGGGCCGTCCTGGCGAAGTGCTCCGGCTCGTGGTCGCGCAGCCAGAGGAGCTTGGGGAGCGTGAAGCCCGTCAGCGCCGCGTTGCCCACGGCCCGGACGAGCGCCTCGCGCCCGCCCATCGCCTCCTCGATCGCGGCGCACTGCGCGGCCGTGCGCTGGTCGTTCCAGAGCAGCGCCGGGCGCACCGCCCGCACCGGCCCCCGCCCCGCGCCCTCCACGGCCGCGCGGTCGAGGAAGACGGAGCCGTGCATCTGCCCGCTGAGCCCGACGGCCCGGATCTTGGACCTCTCCCCGGCCCTGCCCGCCAGCGCCCGGAAGACCTCGACGCACGCGTTCCACCACACGGCCGGGTCCTGCTCCGTCCACCCGACGCGCGGCTGGTCGATGCGGTACTCGGAGGTGAACGAGGCGAGCATCTCGCCGCGGTCGTCGATCAGCACGCCCTTGGTCGAACTGGTCCCGATGTCGAGCCCGATGAGCATGGCGGGAGGATAAGTGGCGGGCGTTCAGAACGCCCCCGGGGCGGGCCGCTGAAACAGCGTTTCATCTGTTCTCCGCCCACTGCCGCGCCGCCTCGGCCCGGAGCGCTTGGGCACGGACCACGGCCCGCCGCAGGTACCCGAACGTTCCGAAGTACGCCATTGTCCAGGCCAGGCTGAACAGCCCGCAGAGCAGGACCAGGCATCCGATCCACTCCGGCACCGTCGACCCCGTCAGACGCACGGAGAGCGGTTCGATGATCCAGAGCAGGAGCGGCCCGAGCGCGAGCGGCATAGACCGGCGCAGCGCCCGCGGATGACGGTGCAGCGCGTCGAAGTTCGTTCGAGCCCCGACGTGTTCCACGATCGACAGCGAGCCCACCAGCGCCGCCGCCAGCGCCCCGATCGGCAGCAGCCGGATCACGGCGTCCGAGATCGCGGCCGTGACGGAAGCGCCGTATGGGAAGGCGCCCGCGGTCGCGGCGCCAGCGAGGATGAACCCGATGCACGCCAGCGGCAATCCCGCAACGCTTGCCACGCGCGCCCACGCCGGCGCGGAAGCGACCTGCGTCGGATCGGGCCGTCCGATCTGCGCGACGCCGCCGACGTAGAGGACGGGCACGCTCAGGGCGAGAAGGATGCTGACCGCGAGCCAGACGAACTCCGTCGCCTCGATCAGCCCCTCGACGCGCGGCGGCAAAGGCGCCCATCTAAGGACGAACAGAAGCGGCAGCTCGACGAGCAGCAGCCCGAGCGCGATCCAGCCGGCCGCCAGCACCGCCGTGCTGCCGTCGCGAAGCCGCTGCAGGTGCCGGTCCGGCGCCCGGTGGAGCGACCCGCGTTGCAGCGTCCGCCGCACATCCGTCGCGCACTCGGGGCACCGGCCGGTCACGTGCAGGCCCCGCACGTCGTAGCCGCAGGCGATGCAGGGGATGGCCGCTCCGCCGCCGACGCGCCCGTCCGGTCCGGCAAGCGCCTCCGGAAAGGGCGATGTGCGACGTGCCGGCCCGTCTCCCATCGAAACCAGCCCCAGCCGCACGGGCGTCCGGCACCCCGGGCACCGCCCGCGGTGCGACACGCCGTGCAGGTTTTCCAGGCAGACCGCGCACCGCCCCGCGTCCTCCGGCCCCGTCGCCGCGTGGGCCGACTCGATCACCGGCGTCCCGCAGTCCGGGCAGTCGTGCACGGGCCTGTACCCGCGGAGGTCCGCCCCGCACCGCACGCACCGGATCTCACGCCGAACGGCCCGCACGCGGCGAGTCTAGCGACTCGCCCTCCGATCCACGTTCTCGCGAGGTTGGTCGCAGCAGCCCCGGTGCTGCGCACCGCGCAGATCGCGCTTCGATCCGGCGGGCCGCGCTGGTGCGCTCGCGGCATTCGCACGAAACCCCGATGCAGGCCGGCGTGATCGTCGCGCCGCCGAGGCACAGGCCGTCTTCGGTCGGAACACGCAGCTCGCCAGGGCCATGCCGGGCCTCATCATGTCGTCGAGCTTCGGCTTCGAGGGCTTCATGTCCGCCCTGGAGGCCCGCCTCGGCCCGCGCGACACCTGGCCCACCGCCGAACCCGAGGCTGCCCACTCCCCGCCCCCACCCCCACCCCACCC
>CAYMFP010000182.1:0-6793 GCA_964389385.1 uncultured Phycisphaeraceae bacterium
GACAAGGCGCACGCGCGGGTCGCGGTGATCGACCTGCGGGACTTCGAGACGAAGCAGATCGTCAAGAACCCGCTGACGCTGAGCGACCACGGCGGGGCGTTCGTGACGCCGAACACGGAGTACGTGATCGAGACGGGGCAGTACGCGACGCCGTGGGGGAGCGAGCACGCGCCGATCGAGAAGTACAACGAGGAGTACCGCGGCTCGATCATGTTCTGGAAGTTCGACCGCAAGAAGGGCCGGATCGACGAGCAGGGCTCCTGGGCGATCGAGCTGCCGCCGTACTGGCAGGACCTGGCGGACGCGGGCAAGCTGGCGAGCGACGGGTACGTCTTCCTGAACTCGATCAACACGGAGCGGGCGACGGGCGGGTTCGGCGAGGGCAAGCCGCCGTTCGAGGCGGGTGTGAGCCGGAACGCGATGGACTTCCTCCACGTCATCGACTGGAAGAAGGCCGAGAAGCTCGTCGCGGCGGGGAAGACGGAGACGATCAGGGGCGTGCGGGTCATCACCCTGAAGACGGCGATCGACGAGGGGATCCTGCACCTGACGCCGGAGCCCAAGAGCCCGCACGGCGTGGACGTGGCGCCGAAGGGGGACCTGATCGTCGTCTCGGGCAAGCTCGACCCGCACGTGACCGTCTACTCGATGCAGAAGATCAAGGAGGCGATCGCGGGCAAGAAGTTCGCGGGCAGGGACGCGTACGGCGTGCCGATCATCGACTTCGACGCGGTGCGGGTGGCGCAGGTGGAGGTCGGCCTCGGGCCGCTGCACACGCAGTTCGACGACAAGGGGTACGCGTACACGTCGCTGTTCCTCGACACGGCGGTGGCCCGCTGGACGCTCGGCGGGGAGTACGGCAAGCTGAACCCGGAGCCGGACTACACGCTGGTCGCGAAGACGCCGGTGCACTACAACGTCGGGCACATCGGCGTGGCCGAGGGCGACACGGTGAGCCCGGACGGGAAGTACCTGGTCGCGTTCAACAAGTGGTCGGTCGACCGCTTCTTCCCGACCGGGCCGCTGCTCCCGCAGAACTTCCAGCTCATCGACATCGACAACACCGGGTCGAGCATGCCGGTGCTGTACGACATGCCGATCGGCAACGGCGAGCCGCACTACTCGCAGATGATCAGGGCGGACAAGCTCAAGCCGTGGACGGTCTACCCCGAGGTCGGCTGGGACCCGCACACGCAGATGGTGAACCCGTTCGCGCCGCGCCCCGGGACGGAGCGTGTGGAGCGCGAGGGGAGCACGGTCAACGTGTACATGACGTCCGTGCGGAGCCACTTCAACCCGGAGCACGTGCGGGTGAAGCAGGGCGACCGGGTGGTGTGGCACATCACGAACGTCGAGCGGGCGCAGGACGCGACGCACGGGTTCGCGGTGCCGCACTACAACATCAACCTGAGCCTGGAGCCGGGCGAGACGGCGACGTTCGAGTTCGTCGCCGACAAGCCGGGGACGTACCCCTTCTACTGCTCCGAGTTCTGCTCGGCGCTGCACCTCGAGATGATGGGCTACTTCTTCGTCGAGCCGGAGCCGCACGCCTCGGCGGAGTGAGCCGCGGTGAATCGCCGGCGGCGCGCCCCGGGCGGGGCGCGCCGCCCTTCGAACTCATCTCCCCCTCCCGCGCCGCCCGCGCACCGAGCGCGGCTCGGCGCCCACGGAAGGCATCCGATGGCCACGGCACTCCTCGATCGCGTCTTCGGCCCGCGCGTCCCGACGGCCGAGCTGAGCACCCGCCCCGCGCGTTACCTGTCGCCGGGGGTCGTCCTGCTGTGCGCGAGGCTGCTGCTCATCGGGTCGATCTTCCTGCCGTACTGGCACATGACGCTCGAGGCGCCGCAGTACCCGAACAACCTGCGGATCGAGGCCTACGTGAACCACCTTCGGGGCGACGTGGCCGAGATCGACGCGCTCAACCACTACATCGGCATGCGTCCGCTGCACGAGGCGGCGCAGCTCGAGCGTCTGGCCTCGGTCTGGGCGATCCTGGGGATGGCGCTGCTCATCGAGCTGGCCGCGCTGATCCACAACCGGTGGGCGGCGCTGCTCGTCCTGCCGGTGGTGCTCTACCCGGCGATCTTCCTGGCGGACCTGAACTACTGGCTGACGGCGTTCGGGAACAACCTCGATCCGGAGGCGCCGCTGTCCAGCTCCGTCAAGCCGTTCACGCCGCCGGTGCTGGGCGTGGGGATGGTGGGGCAGTTCAAGACCGTCGCGAGCGCCGGCGCGGGCCTCTGGGCCGCGGGCGGCGCGGGGCTGCTCGCCATGGTCGGGCTCGTCTTCCACCGCCGCGCGTACAAGCCGCTGGTCGAGGCGCAGCGCGCCGCCGCCTGAGAGGCACGCCATGAAGACGCTGGTGCTCATCGTCCTCGCGGCCCTCGTGGGCACGGCCCGCGCGGCGCCGGGCGAGCCCCGCCCCGCGTCCGAGATCGCCGCGCTGCTCGCCGGGGCCGAGCCGGGCGCGACCGTCCGGGTTCCGCCGGGCGTCTACCGCGGCCCGCTCGCGATCGACAGGCCGGTCCGCCTGGAGGGCGGGGGGCGGGTGACGATCGACGGCGGGGGGCAGGGCGACGTCGTGGTCATCACCGCCGGGGGCGTCGAGATGCGCGGGTTCACGATCCGAGGCACGGGGCACCAGCTCTACCAGGAGAACGCGGCCGTGCGGGTGACGGGCGGGCCGGTGGTGATCGAGGACAACGTGCTCGAGGACGTGCTCTTCGGGATCGACCTGCACTCCTCGCCGGGGTCGGTGATCCGGGGGAACACGATCTCGAGCAAGCCGCTCGACCTCGGGGTGCGCGGGGACGCGATCCGCCTCTGGTGGAGCGCGGACGCGGTCGTCGAGGACAACCACGTGCGGGGGGCTCGCGACGTCATCGTCTGGTACTCCGAGCGCGTCGCCGTGCGGCGGAACACGGTCGAGGACGGGCGCTACGGCCTGCACTCGATGTACTCCAAGCACCTGACGATGGAGGAGAACGTCCTCCGCGACAACTCCGTCGGCGTGTACCTGATGTACAGCAAGGACGTCGTCATCCGCCGGAACACGCTGGCGGGCAACCGCGGCCCGAGCGGGTACGGCCTGGGGCTGAAGGATTCGGACGACGTCCTGTGCGAGGACAACCTGATCGCGAAGAACCGGGCGGGGATCTTCGTCGACAACACGCCGTTCACGATCGGGACGTACGGGCGCTTCACGCGGAACGTGATCGCGTTCAACGACATCGGCGTCTCGATGGCGCCCTCGGCCCGCCGGAACGAGGTCTGGTCCAACGCGTTCCTCGAGAACGAGGAGCAGGTCGCGGTCCTCGGGCGGGGGAACCTGGAGCAGAACGCGTTCTCGCTCGGCGGGGTCGGCAACTTCTGGTCCGACTACCCCGGGTACGACCTCGACGCCGACGGCGTGGGGGATCTCCCGTACCGGGCCGCGAGCCTGTTCGAGGACCTGATGGGGCGCGAGCCGAAGCTCCGCCTGTTCGTGAACGGGCCGGCGCAGCAGGCCGTGGACCTCGCGGCCCGGGCGCTGCCGTCGGTGCGTCCGGAGCCGAAGTTCGAGGACCCGGCGCCGCTGATGGCGCCCCCGCCGACCGGGGCGCCGACGCCGGAGCGCGTCGCGCCCTGGCCGCTCGTTGCGATCGCCGCGGCGCTGCTCGCGGCGTGCGGGGGCCTGGCCGCGCTCTCTTTCGCCCGATCCGGCCTGCCTGCGCGTCCCGCGCTGAACGCCTGATCCGACACGCCTCCCGCGAGAAGGACTCCCCGATGAGCCTCATCACCGTCGAGAACCTGACCAAACGCTTCGGGCGGGCCGTCGCCGTCGACGGTCTGAGCTTCGAGATCGCGCCCGGCGAGGCGCTGGCCCTCTGGGGGAGCAACGGGGCCGGGAAGACGACCGTCATCCGCTGCCTGCTCGGGGTCGTGCGCTGCCGGGGGCGGATCTCGGTCGGCGGGCTGGACGTGCGCGGGCAGGGGAAGCGGGCCCGCCGGCTGGTGGGCTACGTCCCGCAGGAGCTGGCGTTCCACGACGACACGCGCGTGGCGCAGGCGATGCGGTTCTTCTGCGCCCTGCGGCGGGTGCCGCCGCGGCGGGCGCTGGAGCTGCTGGATCGCGTGGGGCTCGCGGGGCACGAGGGCAAGCGCGTGCGGGACCTCTCGGGGGGCATGAAGCAGCGGCTGGCGCTGGCCGTCGCGCTGCTCGCGGATCCGCCGGTGATCGTGCTCGACGAGCCGACGAGCAACCTGGACGCGAAGAGCCGGGACGAGGTCGTCCGGACGCTCGCGGAGCTGAAGCGCGAAGGAAAGACGATCCTCTTCGCCTCGCACCGGGCGGAGGAGCTCGACGCCCTCGCCGACCGCGTCCTGCTGATGGAGCGGGGGCGGGCGGTCGGGGAGCGGCGCCCGTCGCGCACGCCGCCGGCGCCGGCCGCGGGGCTGCGCACGCTCTGGCTCCGCACGGGCATCGAGCACGCGGACCGGGCGCTCGCCGAGCTGCGCACCGCCGGGTTCGACGCCCGCCTCAACGGGCAGGGCGTCTACGTGGCGGTTTCGCCCGCGGCGAAGGCGGCGCCGTTCCGCGTGCTCGCGTCCACGGACATCCGCATCGACGACTTCGAGATCATCGCCCACGAGGAGGCCAGCGCGTGACCACCGCACCCACACGAGCGATCGCCGTCGCCGCGTCCGCCGGCCGCCGGAGGCCCGTGCTCCCGTCGTTCCCGTCGCCCGGGACGATGGCGCTCATCGCGCGGCGCGAGCTGCGCGACACGCTCTCGAACAAGTGGTTCCTGCTGAGCACGGCGGGCTTCGCGGCGCTGGCGAGCGCCCTGTCGTTCGTCTCGCTCGCGGGGGCGGGCGCCTCCGGCTTCGCCGGGTTCGGGCGCACGGCCGCGGGGCTGCTGAACCTCATCATGCTCATCGTGCCGCTCATGGCGCTGACGGCCGGGGCGTCGTCTCTCGCGGCCGAGCGTGAGCGCGGCATGCTGACGTACCTGCTCAGCCAGCCGCTCGGGCGGGCCGAGCTGCTGCTGGGCAAGTTCGTCGGGCTGGCGCTCGCGCTCGCCGGATCGCTCGCGCTCGGGTTCGGGCTCAGCGCGGCGCTGCTCGCCTGGCGGGCCGGGGGCGACGGGGCCTCGGCCTTCCTCGTCCTCGTCGGCGGGTCGTGCCTGCTGGCGCTCGGGATGCTCAGCGTCGGGATGCTGATCTCGGTCTTCAGCCGGCGGGCGGCCGCGGCGACGGGGACGGCCGTGTTCGCCTGGCTCGTCCTCGCCTTCGCGAGCGACCTCGGGCTCATGGCCGGCACGCTGACGTTCAAGCTCCGGGCCGAGCGGCTCTTCGCCCTGGCCACCGCCAACCCGCTCCAGTCGTTCAAGATGCTCGTGCTGCGGGAGCTCAACGCCTCGCTCGACGTGCTCGGTCCGGCCGGGCTCTACGCCGAGCAGCAGCACGGCGCCGCGCTCGGGCCGATCCTGCTGGGCGTGCTGGCGGCGTGGTGCGTCGTCCCGCTCGTTCTCGCCCTCGTCCTGTTCCTCCGGAGGCAGACGCCGTGAACCCCGCACCGATCCCCGCGAGCCGCGTGATCCGCGCTCTGGCCCTCGCCCTCCTCCTCGCCGCCGGCGGGTGCGGGCGCGAGCCCACCCTCGATCCGCCGGACGTCGCCTACGGCAAGGCCCTCTGCGAGCGTTGCGGCATGATCGTCAGCGACGAACGCTTCGCGACGGCCATGATCGTCGACCGCGGGGGGGAGATCCTGCCCGTCGTCTTCGACGACATCGGCGACATGCTCGAGTACGAGCGCGACGCCGGGCCGGTCGTCCTCCGGCGGTATGTCCACGACCACGAGACCGGCGACTGGCTGAACGCCGAGCGCGCGGTCTATGTTTGGTCCGACGCGCTCCGCACGCCGATGGCCTCCGGTCTCGCCGCCTTCGCCGGCGCCGACGCCGCGCAGGCCGCCGCCGAGGGGCTCGGCGGCGAGACGCTGTCATACCCGGACCTCGCGGCTCGCTACTCCGGTGGCGAGTGAGTCCGCCGGCCGCCGCCGCAGCGGCGCCCGGCGTTTGCTGCACGTCCGAACCAGGAGAAGACCATGCACCGCTCCCGCGCGTTCACCCTGATCGAACTCCTCGTCGTCATCTCCATCATCGCGCTGCTGGTCGCCATCCTGCTGCCGGCGCTGGGCAAGGGACACGACGCGGCGAAGCAGGTCGTCTGCCTCGCGAACACCCGCTCCATCGCCGTCGCGATGGACCTGTACGCCGAGGACGATCCCCGCAACTTCTACCCGACGGCCCGGATGCCGATGACGGCCCCGATCGAGACGTCCTGGCTCCACCTCACGCGTCCGTACGTCGACGGGCGCGACGTCTACCGGTGCCCGTGCGACCGCAGCCACAACTGGGACACGGGCCCCACCGGCCGCCTCGCCTCGTACGGCATCAACGCGTACCTCACGCCGAACCACCCGCCGTACCGGGGTGTCTGCCCGCACCACCTGCGTTTCCCGTCGCGGACGGTGCTCGCGGCGGAGCTGGTGGAGGACCTCTCGACCGACCACTTCATGCCGATGTTCTGGGGCGACCCCGCGGCCGTGCCGAACTCCGGCATGGAGGCGATGCAGTGGGACAAGGCCAAGGCCCTCCCCAAGACCGTCATGCACTCCCGGCACGCGGGCGAGCGGGCGAACTACATCCTGGCCGACGGGCACGCGGCCGCGCACGTGTTCGCCGACACGTGGCGGCAGGAGCCGGGGGAGCGGCCGGAGGTCGACTGGTACGACCCGAAGCGGTGA
>CAYMFP010000183.1:0-1321 GCA_964389385.1 uncultured Phycisphaeraceae bacterium
CGCCCCCCGCTTTCCCCCGCCCGCGCCGCCGACCCCTAGACTCCTCCGCCAGCCGCGGCCGCGCCTCCGCGGCCGGCGCCGAACACCCGTCTCACCGGAGAGCCGCCATGACCACCCTCGCCGCCGAGCGCCCCACCTATCTGAACGGCGCCGCCAAGGCCAGCCCCTCCACCGACATCGCCGGCATCCTCGGCGACAAGGCCGAGGACCTCCTCAACCACACCTGCAAGACCATCGACAAGTCGCGCCTGCACCTGCCCGGCCCGGACTTCGTCGACCGCGTCCTCTCCCAGACGGACCGCAACAACACCGTCCTCCGCAACTACCAGCTCATCCTCAACACCGGGCGCCTCGCCGGCACCGGCTACACCTCGATCCTCCCCGTCGACCAGGGGATCGAGCACTCCGCCGGCGCCAGCTTCGCCCCCAACCCGGACTACTTCGACCCCGAGAACATCGTCCGCCTCGCCATCGAGGGCGGGTGCAACGCCGTCGCCTCGACCTTCGGCGTCCTCGGGATGACGGCCCGCAGGTACGCCCACAAGATCCCCTACATCGTCAAGTTCAACCACAACGAGCTGCTCACCTACCCCAACCAGTTCAACCAGATCCCCTTCGGCACCATCCGGCAGTGCGCCGACATGGGCGCCGTCGCCGTCGGCGCGACGATCTACTTCGGCTCCGACCTGTCCGGCGACCAGATCCAGTACGTCGCCGACATGTTCGCCGAGGCCCACGACTACGGGCTCGTCTGCATCCTCTGGTGCTACATCCGCAACGACGCCTTCAAGACCGGCGGCAAGGACTACCACACCGCCGCCGACCTCACCGGGCAGGCGAACCACCTCGGCGTCACCATCCAGGCCGACATCATCAAGCAGAAGCTCCCCACCCTCAACGGCGGGTACACCGCCCTGAACACCGGCAGCTCCAGCTACGGCAAGTTCAACAAGAAGATCTACACCGAACTCGCCGGCAGCAGCGAGACCGGCGAGGGCGGGCACCCGATCGACCTCACCCGCTACCAGGTCGCCAACTGCTACATGGGCCGCGCCCCGCTCATCAACTCCGGCGGCGAGTCCAAGGGCGAGAGCGACCTGCAGGACGCGGTGATGACCGCCGTCATCAACAAGCGCGCCGGCGGCATGGGCCTCATCTCCGGGCGCAAGGCCTTCCAGCGCCCCCTCAAGGACGGCGTCAAGCTCCTCAACGCCATCCAGGACGTCTACCTCGACGACAGCGTCACCATCGCGTAAGCCCTCGGCCCCACCCGCCCCCCGCGGGCCCCCGCCCGCCGGGGGCCCCGCCGACCCCCGCGCCC
>CAYMFP010000183.1:1331-6752 GCA_964389385.1 uncultured Phycisphaeraceae bacterium
GTTGAGCGCAGCGCAACGCGCAGCCGTGGCGGAGCCATCCGAAGCCCCCCAAAGCAGCCCCGCCCCCGCGGGGCTGCTTCTTTCTCCACCCCCTCCGGCCCCCCCTCACTCCACCCGCAACACCTCCGCCAGCGGAACCTTGATCTCCCCCGCCCAGTACCGCCCGTACGCCAGCTCGTGCAGCGCCACGTCCGGCCGCGGCACCAGCCGCAGCACGAGCGTCCCCCCGTCGGCCGTGCCGGTCGACGGATCCCAGATCAGCGCCTCGAGCGCCCCCCGCTCTTCCGACGTCGGGTAGTGCTCCCCGATCGTGTCCGCCCGCACGGTCGCCCGCCAGACCCTTGTATCCCCGTCCCAGACCTCCGCATCGAACACGAAGCAGAGGTCCTCGAACGGGTTCTCGTCGTCGTACACCTTGCCGGAGCTGTACACGATGAAGTTGCCGTACGCGTTGGCCCCCACCCGGAACCCGAACCGATCGCGGAGCCACGCGTCGACCTCCGGATCCCGCACCGGCGTCGTCACCGCCCCCGCCACGGCCTCCTCGAACGTCTCGACGAGCGGGATCGTGAACGTCCTTCGATACGTGCGCTCGCGCCGGAACGGGAACTCGGAGTCGTCCGCCGGCGTCACGCGAGCCGAAGCCTCGAGCACGAACTCCGTGCTCCGCGCGTCGCGAGCGGGGAGCAAGCCCTCCCTCGCCTGCCGGCCCGGGTTGAAGTTCGAGATGTATGGCGTCAGACCGTCCGTCGGCGAACTTGCGCTCAGCCGCATCGGCCTACCCGGCGCAGAGACCTCCAGCCGCTCGTTCAGCAACCCGCCGGACAGGTCGAAGCCCCAGTCGATCCGCACGGGGATCGGCTCGCCCTTCACCCACGCCCGCGGCACGCGCACCGCGCCCCACACCGTCTCCTCGTCCAGCCGCACGAACCGCTCGCACAGGATCCGGTGCTGCCACGCCGGCAGCCGCCCCGCATGGTTCCGCTGCGCGAGCAGCTTCCAGCACCAGCCCCGGAACTCCTGCGCCGCTCCCGGAGGCCCCCACTCCCGCGGCATCGCCAGCACCACTCCGAGCGTCGGCGCGAACGCCCGCCACCCCTCCGCCCGCCGCTCGGCCACCGGCCCCAGGTACATCCCCGCCGCCGCCAGCGCCAGCCCGACCACCACCCACCGCTTCGGCCGATACCCCCGCCGCAGGTCCCGCGCCGTGTGCTCCCGCCCGCACTCCGGGCAGCGCCCCGCCGGCACGCCCTCCATCGCATACCCGCACCGTCGGCACCGCCCCCGGCCGCGCCGGAGGAACGCCGCCAGCACGACCGCCAGCCCCACGCCCGCCAGCCCCCAGCCCGTCCAGATCTCCCACCGGTCCAGCACTTCGGCTCCCTTCCGCCCAGCACAGCCCCACTCCCCGCAACGCCCGCCCCGCCAGCGTACTGCCCGCTGCGCCGCCGCCCCCCCGCGCGGCCGTTCCCCCGCCGACCGCACTCCTTTATCTTGATCCCGCCGGACCCTCCATCAGGGCCGCACTGACGAGAGGAGCCGCCGTGCCGTCCTATCCCCAGCCGCAGCAACTCCACCCGCCCCACCCGCCTCCGCCGCCCCGCCCGAGCCCGATCGGACCCATGCTCGTCGGGGCCGCTCTCCTCACCGCCGGGTGCGGCGGCGGGCTCCTCGCCGGGTGGTTCGCGGGCACGGCGAACGCCTTCTTCTCCGACGCCTCCGAGATCACCGGAGAACTCTTCCGCCTGGACGAGGGCGTCCTGGAGCCCTTGATCTCCGCCCCCACCTCCGCCCGCGTCGGCGAGGCGTTCGACCTCGTCGTCGACGTGCGCAACCCCGGGCCCGGGCCGGTCGTGCTCGACACCCTCGACTTCGAGTTCGACGGGTGGCTCGCCTTCGAGATCCTCGAGATCACGCCCCAGCCGAACGGACGCCACGTGATCGACGCGGATTACATCGAGTTCGACTACGGCGTCGAGATCCCGCCCGGCGCCGCCCACGCCGTCACCTTCCGCCTCCGCCCCACCACGCCCGGGACGCACGGGTGGGACGTGAACGCCTACACGGCCTCGGGCGCCCTGGATTTCAAGAGCATCTCCATCGACGTCGAACCCGGCGGAACCGACCGCCCGAAACGCCCGGCCTTCTGAACGCGGAACGACCGGGCGCCGCTCCGGAACTGCTGCGCGCGCATGAAGTTGAGACGCAAAAGCAGCAACTTTTTTTTCGAAGAGGCATCCACTCTCGCGGGAGATGGCGTATTGTTCCACGTGTGGCCGGCAGGTCGCACCCAACACAGCCCCACCCCACCCCGCGGGGCGCGCCTCTTGCAGGTGCGCCCCGCTTTTCTTTTTGCCCTTCCCCTGGGCACCCCCTCCACAACGCCCTCCGTCTTCCACCGCGCCCGCCCTCTGCCGCAGACGCCGATGGGCGCCATCTGATGTTTGGTGTATATTCGGGTGATGCCGCGCCAGATCCGCCACCCGCTGCCGCTGCCGGTCCTGAACGTCCGAGGGCGGGGGCAGGAGACGAACCCGGCCTCGCGGTTCGACCGCACCCGCACCGAGCCGGAACTGCTCGACACGTTCGATACATCCCCTGATCCGGAGGATCCGGACGCGGTCTTCCAACCCGCTCCCGTTTCGACGCGCGTCTACCGCGACCACGCCCGCACGGCCCTGAACCCGGTCGACTCGCCCGACATCGGCTTCCACTGGACGATCAACCCATACAGGGGGTGTGCGCACGGGTGCAGCTACTGCTACGCCCGCCCGACGCACGAGTACCTCGGGCTCTCGGCCGGGCTGGACTTCGAAACGCGGATCTACGCCAAGCTCGACGCGCCCGACCTCCTCCGGCGCGAACTCCTGCGCCCGGCGTGGAAGGGCGAGCCGATCGTCGTGTCCGGCGTCACCGACCCCTACCAGCCGGCCGAGCGGCGTCTGGGGATCACCCGCCGGATCCTCGCCGTCTGCGCGGAGCTGCGCCAGCCCGTCGGGCTGATCACCAAGAACCAGCTCATCCTGCGGGATCTGGACCTGCTCGCGGACCTCGCGAGGCCGAGCCCCGAGACCGGGGGACGGCCCCTCGTGCACGCGGCGATCTCGATCACGAGCCTCGACCCGCACCTCGCGGGGACGATGGAGCCGCGGGCTTCGTCGCCCCGGGCGCGCCTGCGGGCCGTGGAACGCCTCGCCGGCGCCGGCGTGCCGGTCATGGTGATGACCGCGCCGATCATCCCCGGGCTGAACGACCGGGAGATCCCCGCCCTGCTCCGGGCGGCGGCCGAGCACGGCGCCGGCGGCGCCGCGTACGTGCTGCTGCGCCTCCCGCACGGGCTCAAGGACCTGTTCCCCGCGTGGCTGGAGCGGCACTTCCCCGATCGGGCGGGGAAGGTGCTCTCGCTGCTCGGGCAGTGCCACGGCGGGGCGCTCTACAACCCGGAGTTCCACGCCCGCGGGCGGGGGCACGGGCCGATCGCCGAGCAGATCGCCCAGCTCTTCGCCCTGCACGCCCGACGGAACGGGCTGAACCGGGGCCGCGGCGGGCTGCCGACGGTCGGCCCGCGCCGCGCGCCGGACGCCCAACTCGGGTTGTTCTGATCTGCCCGGAGCCGGCGATCAACCCCGTTGATGGCAGGATCATCCCCCGGTTTTCACGCCCGCTTCCGCGGCCGGCGCCGCAGAACCGATCGGGCGCGGGCATGGTGTCCTTCCGCCGGTGGGCGCGGGCCCCCGGCGCTATCCGGCGCGGAGGCGGTTGCCTCCCGCTCAGCAGGAGGGAGCCATGACGAACACCGAAAACGCCCGGGCGTGCCTGAGCCGCCTCACCCTCGTCGCGGGGCTGACGATCGGGGCGGGCGCGGCGGGAGCGGCAGGGGTCGAGACGGCGGAAGCGTGCTCGCTGTTCCAACTGACGCTGGAGAGCCCGAACGGGTGGCAGGTCGCCCACGACGTGCTGGAGCGGGCGGACGGGCGCATCGTGACGATCGGGTTGTCGGACGGGGGCGTCCAGGGGAGCACGGACGTGCACGTCGTCGAGTTCGCGCCGGACGGGACGGTGCTCGCGTCCTGGGCGTACGGGAGCCCCGACTTCGACGCCGGGTACTCGGCGGTGGAGACGGCCGACGGCGGGCTGGCGATCGCCGCGATCACGCAGGCCGGGCCGTTCACGCAGCGGATCGCGATCATCCGCACGGACGCGTCGGGCGCGATCGTGTGGGCGCGGCTCTTCACGGGGAGCGGCCCGGGATCGCCGAACTTCCCGGAGACGATCGACCTCGGCCCGATCATCAAGCAGGCGCCGAACAAGGACCTGGTGGTGATCGGGGATTCCCTGGGCAACCCGGTGCTGATCCGGGTGCGGGAGGACGGAACGCCGGTGTACGTCGCGGAGTTCAACGCGCTGGTCCTGCCGGAGCACCAGCTGAACCGCGTGACGTTCACGGACCTCGAGATCGCGGAGAACGGGGACGCCGTGATCACGGGGACCGGGCGGTTCATCGGGCTCGGCGGGCTGCCCGACCGCCGGACGGTGCTGCTGCGCGTGGAGGAGGGAACGCCGTTCGGGATCGTCTACGCGTGGGCGGCCCTCGCGACGGCCGATGGGATCGGCGTGTACCCGCAGGGCGGGTACGGGCTGGACATCCACCGGGAGACGCGGGAGATCTACGTCGCCTCGGAGGCGTTCGACATCGAGCGGCAGTCTCGGGGGCTGCAGCTCATGCGGGTCGACGCGGGCGGGTCGGTGATGAACGCGACGCTGCTGCTCCCGCAGGACTTCGGGCAGATGGCCAACCCGGGCTTCGCGTCGGTCGACGTGGAGGAGGCCGCGGGGTCGCGCTCGGCGCGGGTGGCGGTGGGCGGGCACGCCGTCGGCGGGCTGGACATCCTGCCCGCGCTGTTCGCGTTCACGGAGGACGCGAAGTTCGAGCGCGCGCAGACGTACGTGGGCCCGGGGCGCTTCCACGGCGTGGAGATTCAGAGCGCCGGACCGGGGATCGCCCTGGCGGGCGCGGCCGGGACCGGGAACCTGGACCTGCTGCTCGTGCACGCGAGCGATCTGGGCGACGCGGGGGATTGCGAGAAGCCGTACGACCCGCGCGTGCTCGAGGCGGCGGTGGAGCCGCAGGCGCTGCTGGTCGACATCACGGAGGGCGAGTCGACGCCGTGGCAGATCGCGGAGCTGCCGCGCGAGGAGCGGACGGCCTTCCTCTGCCGGGCGCCGTGCGGCTGCCCGGCCGACTGGGAGGGGGACGGGGACGTGGACGTGAACGACCTGCTCGCGTTCCTCGGGGCGTTCCGCGCCGGCGCGGCCGACATGGACGGCGACGGGGACACCGACGTGAACGACCTGCTGGCGTTCCTCGGCGCGTTCCGGCAGGGGTGCTGATCCGCGGGCGCCGGCGGCGATGCGCCGGCG
>CAYMFP010000184.1:0-6702 GCA_964389385.1 uncultured Phycisphaeraceae bacterium
CCCACCCCACCCCGCCTACCCCATCCTTCCCGCCCTCACCCGACCCGCTCCCAGACGCGCACCGCCCGGGCCCGTTGCTCCGATCCGACTCGTGCACCCCTCACCTCTTCCGTCCGCCGCCGGACACGCGAGACCGCCATGACCGACGAGAAGCACACCCACGACCCGAGGCACGAAGCTCCCCCGGAGGCCGACGCGCCGGCCGCCGCAACCGGCGAGGAAGAGATCGATCGCGCCGAACGCCTGGCCGAGATCAAGCGCCTCGCCCGCGAGGGGCAGCTCGACGCCCCGGCCGGGGCCGAGGAGATCGCCGACGCCCTCGCCGAGGCGGTGGGGGAGTCCGCCGACCTGCTCGGGCGCCTCCAGCACACCGTCGCCGATTTCCAGAACTTCCAGCGCCGCGCCGCCCGGAACGAGGACGAGGCCCGGCGCCAGGGAACCATCGGCGTCGTCCAGGCCCTCGTCCCCGTCCTCGACACCCTCGACATCGCGCTGAACCAGGACCCGGCGAAGGTCACGGCCGAGCAGATGATCGAGGGCGTCCGGGCGATCAAGTCCGAACTCCTCCGTGTGCTCGGCGCCTACGGCGTGCAGCCGGTGGACCCGGCCCCGAACAGCGAGTTCGACCCGAACCTGCACGAGGCCCTGATCCGCCAGCGGGCCGAGGGCGTAGAACCCGGGCGGATCAGCCAGACCCTGAACGTCGGGTACGTCCTCGGCGAGCGGGTGATCCGCCCGGCCAAGGTCGCCGTCGCGCCGGCGGACGAGTAACGCCGATCGAGAAGCCGGGCCCCCGGGCCCCATGGAAAGCATCGCCCCCCGGCCGCGCCGGCGCGGGCGCGGAGCCGTTCACCCATGCCCACGTACGAGTACGTCTGCCAAGCGTGCGAGCACGAGTTCGAGCAGTTCCAGTCGATGTCCGCCGAGCCGCTCAAGAAGTGCCCGGCGTGCAAGAAGCCGAGGCTCAAACGCCTGATCGGCACCGGCGCGGCCGTCCTCTTCAAGGGCGGCGGCTTCTACGAGACCGACTACCGGTCCGAATCCTACAAGAAGGCCGCCGAGGCGGAGAAGAAGTCCGCCTCGGACTCCGGCTCCAAGGCGGAGTCCAAGTCCGAGAGCAAGGCTGACGCCAAGAAGCCCGACGCGAAGCCCGCCAAGCCCGGGCCCAAGCCCAAGGCGGAGAAGAAGCCCAAGCCCGCCAGCGCCTGACGGGCCCGCCCTCCCCGCCTCCTCTCCCTCCCCCGGTTGCCGGTTCCCGGCTCCCGGCTCCCGGAGCCCCGCCCTGATCCTCGGACACGGCATCGATCTCGTCGAGAACGCCCGGATCGCCGAGATGCTCGAGCGTCACGGCGATCGTTTCCTCGCCCGCGTCTTCACCGAGCAGGAACGCTCCTGCGTCATGCGGCACGAGAAGCGCCGCGTCGAGCGCCTCGCCGCGCGCTTCGCCGCCAAGGAAGCCATCGCCAAGGCCCTCGGCACCGGCATCTCCGACGGGATCTCGTGGACCGACATCGAGGTCGTCTCCGAGCCCTCGGGGCGCCCGGCGGTGGCGTTGCACGGGCGGGCCGCGGAGGTCGCCGCGTCGCTCGGGATCGCCTCCTGGTCGCTCTCGCTCACCCACACCGGCGGGTTCTCCGCCGCCTCGGCCATCGCCTGCGCCGCCCGATAAGCTGTGGTCCGTCCGCCGTCCCTTGCCCCGGGCCGGGACGGACGTAAAGATAGTGTCTACTAACATGGTCCGGGGCATCGGCCCGCCCTGCTTCCGCGGATCCCGTCCCGCCGCCGGCGCTGCGGCGATCCCGCCCCGTCCCACCCCGAACCGTCAGGAGCCGTCCGATGAGTCTCCACTGGCCCATCCTCAAGCGACTGCTGGCGAACCCGAGGCGCGAGGTCATCACCGACGACCTGCGCACGTACAGGGCGTACGAGATCGTCGTCGCGGCCGCCCACGTCGCCAACGCCCTCGAACGCACGTGCAAGACCGACAAGGTCGGCGTGATGACGCCGACCTCGGCGGCCTTCCCGATCTGCGCCCTCGCCGCGTGGAGCCTCGGCAAGACGATCGTCCCGCTCAACTACCTCCTCAAGCCGGACGAGCTGCAGTACGTCGTCGACCACTGCGAGACGGACACGATCCTCACCGTCCAGAAGATGCTCGATTTCCTGGACCGCGAGCCGAAGGTCCGGAACGTCCTCCGGCTCGACGACCTGAACTTCAAGAAGCTCCCGCGCCCGTACCTGCCCAGGCGGCTGCCGGACGATCGGCTCGCGACCATCCTCTACACGAGCGGCACGACGGGCAGGCCCAAGGGCGTGATGCTCACGCACGGCAACCTGATCGCCAACCACCGCCAGATCATCGAGTGGGTGAACTTCGGGCCCGGCGACGTCATGCTCGGCGTCCTCCCGCAGTTCCACGCCTTCGGCAAGACGGCGCTCACGCTCATGCCGCTGCTCGCGGGCGCGAAGATCGTCTACACCGCCCGGTTCGTCCCGCAGAAGATCGTCCAGCTCTTCCGCGAGCACCGCCCGACGCTCTTCGTCGGGATCCCCTCGATGTTCAACGCCCTGCTCAGCGTCAAGGACGCGAAGCCCGAGGACTTCGCGAGCCTCCGCTACGCCGTCTCCGGCGCCGAGCCGCTGCCGGACGCGGTCGCCGCGGCCTTCAAGGAGCGCTTCGGCATCACCATCGCCGAGGGCTTCGGCATGACCGAGACCGCGCCGGTGACGAACTGGTGCAAGAACGAGGACTACAAGCCCCACTCGGTCGGTCGCCCGCTCCCCGGCATCCACCAGCGCATCGTGGACATCAACACCGGCGAGGACCTCCCCGCCGGGCAGGAGGGCGAGCTGCGCATCAAGGGCCCGAACGTCACGCAGGGCTACTACAAGATGCCGGAGGAGACCAAGGCCCTCTTCGACGACAAGGGCTACCTCCGCACCGGCGACATGGCGAAGACGGACGAGGACGGGCACGTCTACATCACCGGCCGCCTGAAGGAGATGATGATCATCGGCGGCGAGAACGTCTTCCCGCGGGAGATCGAGGAGGTCCTCGTCCGGCACGAGAAGGTCGCCCACGCCGGGGTCGTCGGGCGGCAGGACCCCACGCGCGGCGAGGTGCCCGTCGCCTTCGTCGAACTCGCGGAGGGCGTCAGCCTCGACGAGGAGGCCGCCGAGGCCCTCAAGCGGGAGCTCATCACCCTCTGCCGCGAGAACCTCGCCGGGTACAAGGCCCCGCGCGAGGTCCGCATCGTCGAGGCCCTGCCGCGGAACCCCACCGGCAAGATCATGCGCAAGGAACTCGCCGCCATCCTGAAGCGCGAGGCCGAGGAAACCGCCGCGGCGGCGTGATCGGCCGTCGTCCTTTCGTGATCGGATCGGAAACTTCTCCTGCTCCGCCCGGTACGGCTCGTGTGCGACACCCGCGTCCAGATGTCGACGGTCTCACCGCTCTGCTGTTCGGCACGGCGCTCGGCGACAGCCTCGGGCTGCCCTTCGAGGGCCTTCCGCCCCGGGCCGTAGCACGCCGGCTCGGGTCGCGTCCGCTCGGGCACCGCCTCATCTTCGGGCGGGGCCTGCTCTCCGACGACACCGAGCACGCCGTCCTCGTCGCCCAGGCGTTCCTCGCCTCCCGTGGGGACCCTGCGCGGTTCACCGCGGAACTCGCACGTCGCCTCCGGTGGTGGTTCGCCTGCCTGCCGCCCGGCGTCGGCATGGCGACCGCCAAGGCCTGCCTCAGGCTGTGGGCGGGCGTGCCGCCGGCCCGGGCCGGCGTCGCCTCGGCCGGCAACGGGCCCTGCATGCGGGCGCCCCTGCTCGGGGCTCTGATCCCGTCGGACCACGAGGCCCGGCGGCGGCTCGTGGACGCCTCCTCCCGTCTCACCCACCGCGACGCTCGCGCCCTCGACGCAGCGCGCTTCATCGCCCGCCTCGCCGCCGAGGCGACGCTGCACGGGCCCCAGGCGCTTGCCCCGGCCCCGGTGCGGCAGGCCCTCGACGACGAGGCCCAGACGCCGGATGTCCGGGACGCGGTGCTTCGCGCCGTCGACGACCTCGACACTGGCATCCCTCCGGCCGAGGCGATGCGGCGGTGCGGCGGCCCGTCGGGCGTGAGCGGTTTCGTGCTCCAGACCGTGCCCGCGGTCGTCGTCGCGGTGCTCGCCGAGCCGCGGTCGCCGCTCGCCGCGATCGAACTCTGTGTCCGGGCCGGCGGCGACACGGACTCGACCGCCGCCCTCGCCGGCGCCGTCACGGGCGCCGCGGCCGCAATGCCCGTCGCTCTGCCGGACGACCTTCTGGCCGGCATCGTGGACCGGCCGCTCAACCCCGACTTCCTCCGTCGCCTCGCCGAACGCCTGGCCGCGTCCGTCGCCGAACGGGCCGATCCCATCCCGCTGCCGTGGATGATGCTGCCGCCGCGGAACATGGCGATGCTGATGATCGTCCTGGCCCACGGTTTCGGCCGGCTCGTTCCGCGCCCGGGCAGTGGCTGCGTGCCTCCTTGATGCTGTGGTACGCTGGGACCCGTGAGGGAACCGCACTCCGCCGTCACCGCGGCCGCCGCTCCGCCCGCGGGCCATGTCTCCGCCTCGCCGCACGGGCCCGGCCTGCCGGCCGTCCCGCGCCTCGCCGGCTTCTGGCACGTCCTCGGGCCCGGGCTCCTCTTCGCCGGCGCCGCCATCGGCGTCAGCCACCTCATCCAGTCCACCCGCGCCGGCGCGCTGCACGGGCTCGCCCTTGTTCCCCTCATCGTCCTCGTCCACGTTCTCAAGTACCCCGCCCTCTCCGCCGGCCCGCGGTACGCCGCGGCCACGGGCACCAGCCTCCTCCAGGCGTACCGCAACCAGGGGCGGCACGCGCTGATCGCCTGGCTCGTCGTCCTCGTCGGGACCGCCTTCACCATCCAGGCCGCGATCTCCCTCGTCACCGCCGCCGTCACGCGCGTCGCGTTCGGCCTCCCCGCCGACGTCCCCCTGCTCTGGATCGCCGTCGGGCTCCAGCTCGTCTCCGCGGGGCTCCTCGCGGCCGGCGGCTTCCGCTGGCTCGACCTCGCCATGAAGCTCCTGATGGTCGTCCTCGCGGTGACGACCCTCTTCGCGGCCGCCACGCAGCTCCCGGCCCTGCTCGCCCCGCCCGCCGGCTCCCGCCCGCTCTTCGATCTGTCGGTCTACACGTCGCTCGCCTCGCTCGGCTTCCTGCTCGCGCTCATCGGGTGGATGCCGGCGCCGCTCGACATCGCCGTCTGGAACTCGCTCTGGTCGCTCGAGAAGCGCCGCCGCGTCGGGTGCGACGCTCTCCCCAGGACGATCTGCCTCGAGTTCGTCGTCTGCTACGGCAAGTGCGCGCTGCTCGCGATCGCCTTCGTCGTGCTCGGCGCCGCCCTCATGCACCGCCCGGGGATCGAGCCGGCCGACGGGCCCGCGCTCGCGGCGCAGGTCATCGACCTCTACGTCGCCTCGCTCGGAGAGTGGGGGGGCTTGTCGCGCCCGCTCATCGGCGTCTGCGCGTTCGCGGTGATGTTCTCGACGCTGCTGACCGTCACCGACGCCCTGCCGCGGACGGCCGTGCAGACCGTCCGGGCCTTCGCGACCGACGAGCGGGGAAACGGCGCGGAACACGGGCCCGACCTCGCCCGCCGCCCCGCGTACTGGGCCTGCCTCGCGGTGCTGATCGCCGCCGCCACGGCGATCGTCTGGGGCTTCGCCGGGACGCAGCGGTTCACGGCCCTGGTCGACCTGGCGACGATCCTCTCCTTCCTCGGCACGCCGGTCCTCGCCTGGTTCAACCACCGGGCGATGCACCACCCCGGCGTCCCCGCCGAGCACCGCCCCCGTCCGTGGGAGACGGCCCTGAGCTGGACGGCGATCGCGATCTTCACCCTCTTCGCCCTCGTCTACGCCTGGACCCTCGTGGCCTGAGGGCCCGCCGGCGCGCAAAGGGCCGTTCCGGGCCGCCGCCGGCGCACGGCCGGGAGTCCCGGTGCGCGGCATCCGCCCTAAGGTTCCCGGAAGCCCGAGATCCCCCCCTTTCGCGCCCCGGAGAGCCGCCATGGAGCTGTACATCGACACCGCGAACCTCGACGAGATCCGCACGGCCCACGACATGGGCGTGCTGGACGGCGTCACGACGAATCCGTCGCTGATCGCCAAGGAGGGCGTGGACTACGGGCAGCGGCTCGCCGAGATCTGCGAGGTCGTCCCCGGCCCCGTCTCGGCCGAGGTCATCGCGGTCAAGTTCCAGGAGATGATCGCCGAGGGGCGCGACCGGGCCCAGATCGCCGACAACATCGTCGTCAAGCTCCCGAGCACGCCCGACGGGCTCCGCGCCTGCAAGGCCCTCTCCGACGAGGGCATCCGCACGAACATGACCCTCTGCTTCCAGGCGATGCAGGCGATGCTCGTCGCCAAGGCCGGGGCGTACCTCGTCTCCCCCTTCATCGGGCGTCTCGACGACATCTCCCAGGACGGCATGGTCCTCATCCAGGACATCCGCCAGATCTACGACAACTACGGGTACTCGACCAAGGTCCTCGCGGCCTCGATCCGCCACCCCAAGCACATGCTCGACTGCGCCCTCGCCGGCGCCGACGTGGCGACCGTGCCGTTCAAGGTCATCGAGCAGCTCATGAGCCACCCGCTGACCGACATCGGCATCGAGAAGTTCCTGAAGGACTACAACAAGGCCTTCGGCGAGCAGCAG
>CAYMFP010000185.1:0-6458 GCA_964389385.1 uncultured Phycisphaeraceae bacterium
CCGAGATGCTGAAGAAGGGCACCCCCGCCTCGCCGGCCACCGCGCGGGCCAGCAGGGTCTTGCCCGTGCCGGGCGGCCCGTACAGCAGGAACCCCCGGGCCGGACGGATGCCCAGGCGCCGGAACGCCTCGGGGTTCTTCAGCGGCAGCTCGCACCCCTCGCGGAGGGACCGCTTGGCCTCCTCCAGCCCGCCGATGTCCTCCCACCGCACGTCGGGCACCTGGATCATGATCTCGCGCAGGGCCGAGGGCTGCACCCGCCGCTGCGCGTTCACGAAGTCCTCGCGCGTCACCCGCAGCCGGTCGAGCACGTGCCCCGGGATCTCCTCGTCCTCCATGCTGATCTCCGGCAGCAGCCGGCGCAGCGCCTCCATCGCCGCCTCCCGGCACAGCGCGGAGATGTCCGCCCCGACGAAGCCGTAGATCCCCTCCGCGACCTCGTCGAGGTTCACGTCCTCCGCCAGCGGCATCCCGCGGGTGTGGATCGCCAGCACCTCCCGCCGCCCCCGCGCGTCCGGCACGCCGATGACGATCTCCCGGTCGAACCGCCCCGGGCGCCGCAGCGCCTCGTCGATCGAGTTGATCCGGTTCGTCGCCGCGATCACGACCACGTTCTGCCGCGGCTCCAGCCCGTCCATGAGCGTGAGCAGCTGCGCCACGATCCGCCGCTCCACCTCCCCCGTCGCCTCCTCGCGCTTCGGGGCGATGGAGTCGATCTCGTCGATGAAGATGATCGACGGCGCCTCCCGCGAGGCCTGCTGGAACACGTCCCGCAGCCGCTCCTCGCTCTCGCCGACGAATTTGCCCATGATCTCCGGGCCCGCGATGTGGAAGAACCGCGCGTCCGACTCGTTCGCCACCGCGCGGGCGAGCAGCGTCTTGCCCGTCCCGGGCGGGCCGTGCAGCAGCACGCCCTTCGGAGGGTCGATCCCCAGCCGCTGGAACAGCTCCGGGTGCCGCAGCGGCAGCTCGACCATCTCGCGCAGCTGCTCGATCGTCGGCCCGATCCCGCCGACGTCGTCGTACGTCACGTCCGCCGGGCGCGGCTCCTGCGGGTCCGCGTACTGCGGGAGCAGGTCGATCTCCGTCTCCCCCGTCACGCGCACGATCCCCCGCGGGACCGTGCTCGTCACCACCAGCCGGATCTCCTGGAGCCCGAACGCCGGCGACTCGAACATCCCGCGGAAGAAGTCCTCCGCCGAGCCGTTGAAGCCGTCCGGCCCGAGCCGCCCCCCGGGCCCGCGGTGGTACACGCTCGTCGAGATGACGTCCCCGCTCGTCAGCGGTCGCCCGTGGATCGTCCGCCGCAGCGCGTCGCCCGAGCCGCGCAGCATCAGGTTCTTCTGCGCCGGCGCGAGCTGCACGCGCTTCGCCGGCCGCGCGTCCCCCGCCCGGATCTCGACGGAGTCCCCGATCGACACGTCCGCGTTCACCCGCTGCAGCCCGTCCAGCCGGATCACCTCCAGCCCCTCATCCTCGGGAGTCGGGCCCACGGCCAGCGCGGCCGTCACCCGCTTGCCGCGGATCTCGATCACTCCGCCCTCGCGCACGCCGAGCGCGTCCATCGCCTCGCGGTCCAGCCGCGCGATCGCCTTGCCCACGTCCTGCGGGTGCGCCTTCGCCACCCGGAGCCGGACGCCCGTCGCCGCGTTCTCCGCCATGCCGATGCTCTCCTGGGGAGGCCGAACGCCCGCCCGCCCCGCCGCCGGAGCCCGCGAGCGCCACTGCGGCTTCGCGGCCACGGCACCGCGGATGCCCCGCGCCGCCGCCCGCCCCGTATCCTCCGCTCCGTCCAGAGGAGACCGAGCCCGTGCCCACACCCACCGACACGCAGCACGAGATCGCCGCCGGGCTGTGCGCCGCCTTCGAGGAGGTCCGCATCCGCACGGCCGCCCGCTGGGGCGACGGCGTCTACACCGGCACGAGCAACCCCAGGGGCGATCGGCAGCTCGAGGCCGATGTCGAGGCCGACGCCATCGCCGCCCGCGCTCTCGCCGAACGCTTCGGGAACCTCGTCCTCCTCAGCGAGGAACGCGACGGGCCGCTCGTCCTCCCCATGGGCCCCGGCAGGATCGATTGCGGCGGCCGCCGCGTCGTGCTCGACCCGATCGACGGCTCCCGCAACCACGCCCGCGGGCTGCCGTTCCCCGGCTTCGCCGTCGCGGTGATGGACCCGGACGGCCCGCTCGCCCACGAGGCCGTCGAGATCGCCCTCGTCGGCAGCCTCTTCCCGCACGACCTCGGGCCGATCGCCCGCCGTGGGGCGAGCGCCCTCGTGGGCGTGCGCGGGCGCGGCGTCCGCGTGCTCGGCGAGGCGTGCGAGGCCCCGGCCCAGATCCCCGTCCGCCCCTCGGGCTGCACGTCGCTCCGCGAGGCGGCCGTCGCGGTGGAGCTGCACGGGCACGCGCCCGGCCCCTGGTTCCCGCCGCTCTGCGACCGCGCCTGGACCGTGCGCGTCTACGGCGCCACCGCGATGTCGATCGTCTCCGTCGCCCTCGGCCGGCTCGACGCCTACGTCGACGCCACCGCCCGCCTCACGCCCGAGAACGACCTTGCGGCGGGGCGCATCGTGCTCGAGGCCGGGGGCGTCGCCGTCGCGCCCGACGGCGGGCCCGTCGCCCCGGCGCACACGCTGAAGGACGGGCGCGACGCGATCTTCGCCGCCACGCCGGAGCTGGCCGACGAGATCCGCACCGTGCTCCGCGGCCCCTGACCACCGGGCCGCGGCGTTCAGTCCGCCGCTGCGCTCGGCCGCAGCGTCGACACCTCGCCCGAGGCGACGGGCACGAGCGTTCCCCCCGTCTCCAGCAGCAGCCGCCCCCCGTCGTCGATGCCGCGCAGCACGCCCTCGGTCGGGCGCCCGCCCAGCTCCAGCCGGACCGGCTCGCCCACCCACGCCAGCCGCCGGCGCACCGCCCCGACCGACGCCGGCGCGGCGCCGTCGCGGTCCACCTCCAGCAGCGGCGCCCGGATCAGCGCGATCAGGTCGTCCGTGATCGCGCCCGCGTCCACGCCCCGACCCAGCGTGCCGGAGATCGTCGCGGCCGGGAACCGGACGTCCGCCGGCAGCAGCGCCTCATCGAACGACGCGTTGATCCCGATCCCGATCAGCATCCACCCGAACGAGCCGGGCGCCGACACCGCCTCGCACAGGATCCCGCACACCTTCCGCCCGTCGAGCAGGATGTCGTTCGGCCACTTCACCGAGACGCGGTGCGCGCCCGCGTCCGGGCCGAGCGAACGCTCCACGGCCTGCGCCGCGGCCGCCGCGGCGACGAGCCCCGCCGCGCCGTACGCGCCCGCTCCCCGCCGCATCGGCCAGGCGAGCGTCGCCCAGACGCCCCCGGGCGGCGACGTCCACGCCCGCCCGAGCCGCCCGCGCCCCCCCGTCTGCCGCTCCGCGACGACGACGAACGGGCCGCCGACGCTGCGCCCGCTCCCCGGAGCCGCGCCGGACAGGAGCCGCCGGGCCTCCGCGTTCGTCGAGTCGATCGTGGGGTAGTCGATCCGCTGCATCCGCGCGTTCCCGCCCCGGGCGGCGGCTCTCCCGCCCGCGGGGCGAGGACCATCAAAGGCGCGGCCCCGTCCCATTCGCCCCACCCCCGTCCGCCCCACCCCTCGTCCAACCCACCCCACGGCCTCGCCGCTCCCTGCGGGCGGAGGGCCCTGCCCCGCGGGCGTTCTCCTTTACGCAATCGGTTGCTATCCTGCATCTCACGCGATCCACCGCCCGGAGCCCGCCATGCCCGACCGTTCCCGAGCCGTCCGCACCGCCGTCGTCGGCGTCGGCAACATGGGTGCCGCCCACGCACGCCAGATCGCCGGCGGGGAGATCCCCGGGCTCGAACTCGCGGCCGTCTGCGACACGAACCCCCGCCGCCTCCAGGCGTTCCCGGACGTGCCGCACTTCCCGGACCACCACGCCCTGCTCGCCTCCGGCGCCGCCGAGGCGATCGTCATCGCCACGCCGCACTACGACCACACCACGATCGGCATCGACGCGTTGAACGCCGGGCTGCACGTGCTCGTCGAGAAGCCGATCAGCGTCCACGTCGCCGACGCGCGCCGGCTCATCGCCGCCCACCGCGACCCGAAGCAGGTCTTCGCGGCGATGTTCAACCAGCGCACAGATCCCAAGTACATCCGCCTCAAGGCGCTGATCGACTCGGGCGAACTCGGCGCCGTCCGCCGCGTGCACTGGACCATCACGAACTGGTTCCGCACGCACCACTACTACAACTCCGGCGGCTGGCGAGCCACCTGGGCCGGCGAGGGCGGGGGGGTGCTGCTCAACCAGTGCCCGCACCAGCTCGACCTCTGGCAGTGGCTCTTCGGCATGCCCGAACGCGTCCGCGCGTTCTGCGCCATCGCACGCTACCACGACATCGAGGTCGAGGACGACGTCACGGCCTACCTCGAGTACGCCTCCGGCGCCACCGGCGTCTTCAGCACCACCACCGGCGAGGCCCCCGGCGTCAACCGCCTCGAGATCGCCGCCGAGAACGGGCTGATCACCGTCGAGGGCGACGCCATCCGCTGGACGCGCAACACCGTCCCGATGTCCGAGTTCAGCCGCACCTCCGCAGAGCCCTTCGCCGTCCCCGAGACCGAGCGGATCGTCTGGGAGTTCAACGGCAGCGGCCCGCAGCACGCCGGCATCCTCGCCAACTTCGCGGACGCGATCCGCGCCGGCGCCCCCCTGCTCGCCCCGGCCCCCGAGGGGATCCGCTCCGTCGAACTCGCCAACGCCATGCTCCTCTCCTCCGCCGAGGAACGCACCCTCGCCCTCCCCCTCGACGCCGACGCCTACGCCGCCCACCTCCGACGCCTCATCGACACCAGCACCTTCCAGAAGCGCAGGCCCGCGGCGGAGGACGCGCCCGCGGACCTCTCCGCCAGCGTCAGGTGACTGACCCGAGTGCCACCGCTCGCCGCGAACGAAGTGAGCGGCGCAGCGGTGGCTTATCCCTTCCCCTCGAGAAGTCCAGCCCTCGAGCAATCCGGCGATCCCCATCTGCCCTCGGCCCATTGGCCATCTGCCATCTCCCCCCTCATGCCCCCCATCCGTCTCGGCATCCTCGGCACCGGCGTCATGGGCTCGATCCACGCCCGGTCGATCCTCGACGCCCGCGTCCCCGGCGTCGCCCTGACGGCCATCTGCGACCTCGACCCCGCCCGCACGGCCTGCTTCCCCGGCATCCCCTGCTTCACCGACGCGGCCGACCTCTTCGCCTCCGGCGACATCGAGGCCGTGCTCATCGCCACGCCCCACGACTCGCACCCCGACCTCGCCGTCGCCGCCCTCGCCGCGGGGCTGCACGTGCTCGTCGAGAAGCCGATCGCGGTCGACCTCGCCGGCGCCCGCCGCCTCGCCGAGGCCGCCGCCGCGCGGCCCAACCGACGCTCGGCGGTCATGTTCAACCAGCGCACCGACCCGCGCTACCTCAGGCTCCGCGAGATCCTCCGCTCCGGCGAGCTCGGGCCGGTCCGCCGCGTCCACTGGACCGCCACCGACTGGTTCCGCACGCAGCGCTACTACGACAACGGCGGCTGGCGCGCCACCTGGGCCGGCGAGGGCGGGGGGGTCCTCATCAACCAGGCCGTCCACCAGATCGACCTGCTCTGCTGGCTCTTCGGCCTGCCCGACCGCGTCTCGGCCCTCTGCCGCTTCGGCGCCCACCACGACGTCGAGGTCGAGGACGACGTCACCGCGACCCTGGAGTACGCCGACGGCCCGTTCACCGCCGTCTTCACGACCGGCACCGGCGAGACCCCCGGTGTGAACCGCCTCGAGATCGCCGCCGACCGCGGGCTCGTCACCGTCGAGGGCGACACGCTCCGCGTCCTCCGCAACCACGCCCCCGCCCGCGCCTGGATCGACACCTGCCCCGACCCCTACGCCCGCCCCGCCACTGACGCCTGCACCTACACCGTCCCCTCCCGCGGCCCGCAGCACACCGGCATCCTCGCCAACTTCGCGGACGCGATCCGCACGGGCGCCCCGCTCATCGCCCCCCTCGCCGAGGGCGTCGCCAGCGTCCACCTCATCAACGCCATCCTCCTCTCCGCCTTCGAGGACCGCCCCGTCCGCCTCCCCATCGACCCCGACCTCTACCTCGCCCACCTCACCGCCCGCCGCGCCGCCTCCCGCTACAGACCGACGCCCACCGATCGGAGCAACCACGGAAACCACGGAGAAGAAGCCGGGGTGTAAGTTCCGCCGCGCCCGCCCGCGGAGCATTCGACACGTCCTCCCCCTCTGCGGCCCTCGGCGCCCGCGGCGGTGAATCCTCCTTCAAAGCGGAGCCGCTCATGTCCACCCGCGACGGAATGAACTACGCCCCGACCAGCGCCGCCACGCCCAGGGCCGTCGAGCCCGGCGCGTTCGTCTTCGCCGCCTCCCACCTCGACCACGGCCACATCTACGGCCAGTGCAACGGCCTCACCGAGGCCGGCGGC
>CAYMFP010000186.1:0-5450 GCA_964389385.1 uncultured Phycisphaeraceae bacterium
GCTTCCAGGGAGTGCAGGGCGCCCTTGAAATCCACTTCGGCTTCGATCTTTGCCTCGACGGTCTTGATGGCGTGCATGACCGTCGTGTGGTCGCGGCCGCCGAAGTAGCCGCCGATCTCCTCCAGGCTGAAGCGCGTGTGCTTGCGGGCCAGGAACATGCACACCTGCCGCGGCAAGGCGATGGACCGCTGGCGCTTGCGAGATTGCAGGTCCGTGATCTTCACCCCGTAGAAGTCGGTCACGACATTAATGATCGTCTGGATCTGGACCTGCTTCTCTGATTTAACGGGTCCGTCACCAAGGGCGGCGCGGGCCAGATCGAGGTCGATCGGCGACTTCTCGACGCTGGCGAGCACCTGAATGCGGATGATCGCCCCCTCGAGCTCGCGGATGTTGGTCTCGATGCGCGAAGCAACGTAGCAGGCCACCTCGTCGGAAATGTTCAGCCCGCGCATCTGGCCGCGGTGCTTGAGGATGGCGACGCGGGTCTCGTAGCAGGGGGTTGAGACGGAAGTCACCAGGCCCCATTTGAAGCGGCTGACGAGACGGTCCTCCAGGTCCGGGATCTCATCCGGCGGGGCGTCAGACGACATCACGATCTGTTTATGGGCTTGGTAAAGCGCGTTAAAGGTGTGGAAGAACTCTTCCTGGGTGCGGTCGCGCTTGGCGAGGAAGTGGATGTCGTCGATCACGAGGACGTCGACGTCGCGGAAGCGGTGGCGGAACTCGTTCATGCGCCCGCCCTGGACGGCGGCCATGAACTGGGTGATGAAGCCGTCGCAGGAGAGGTAGTGCATCGTGGCGGCGGGGTTGCGCTCGCGGATGCGGAGGCAGACGGCCTGGAGGAGGTGTGTATTGCCGAGCCCGACGTCGCCGTGGATGAACAGGGGGTTGTAGGAGCGTCCGGGGTTCTCGCTGACGGCGACGGCCGCGGCGTGCGCCAGGCGGTTGTTCGGGCCGATGACGAAGTGCTCGAAGCCGAAGTCGGGGTTGATGACGAGGGCGTCGGGGTGGTCCGGGCTCAGGGCCTCGGTGGAGGCGAAGACGGGGGCGGTGCGGACGGCGGGGCGCGCCTCGAGGGTGGGTGCGGCGACGCCGGAGTCGCGGCGCCCGAGGGGGATGGACTCGTCGGAGTCGGGCGCGAGGTCGTCGAGCCCGTCGGGGAGGGTCTCGTCGGCGGGGCGGGGCTCGGGCGCGCGCCGGGCGGGCGGGCGTCCGTCGGGCGAGGCGTCGTTCGGCCCGAGGAAGCGGACGGCGAGCAGGGCGCCGGTGACGCTGCGCACGGAATCGTTGAAGGGTTCGAGGCAGGTGCGCCGGAGGTAGTCGCGGTGCACGTCGGAGCGGGCGCGGAGGCAGAGGGCGTTGCCGTGCACGCCGAGCGGCTCGATCTCGCGGAACCACTGCCGGCAGACGGCCGGGTGGTTCGAGCGGAGGTGCGCGTGGACATCCTCCCAGATCTGAAGATCAGGGTCCGCCATCGGGGCTCAGCCTCTGGGAGTCGAACGGTCGTCCGCGCGATGACGGGCGGCGGTTCGATACGGGTCTCACTGCCTCTCCGTCGCGCTCTCTCGCCGCCCTCCCAAGCGGTCGATCGAACGCGGACTGCCGGTCGGGCAAACGTACAGGAGCGTCCGGCGGCAGTCAAGCATGTCGCGCTCTCTCGTGTTCGCGCGCCCGCGCCAGAGCGTCGGGAAGCGGTTCGGCCTCGCGGTGGGAAGGCGATCTCCCCCCCAACGTTCGGTCAGGACCGGACCCGCCGGTGCGGGCGGCGCCGCGTCAGCGGCGCCCGCTCGCGGCGAGTTCACGCTCGCGGCGCTCGGCCTCGGCGGCCTGGTGGTCGTAGATCATCTTGTTCATGCGGTGGTCCATCAGCAGGCGCACGCGCGCGGCGTCGTCGCCGAGCACCTCGTTGAGGCGTCCGCCGGCGTACTGGAGGTTCGTGCGGCGCGAGACGTGGGTGAGGACCATCGCCTCGCACTCGCAGACCTTGATCCACTCCTTGATGTCCTCGACGTGCATGTGCTGGCCGATCTTCGCGCGCTCGCGGTGGTCGGGCTCGAAGAACGTGCACTCGGTGATGATGATCTGCGCGCGGCGCACGTCGTCGCGGATCAGGTGCGGTCCGGGCTGCGTGTCGCCCAGGTAGGCGATCAGCGGGATCTCGAGGATCCGGGTGATCTCCTCCCCCCGGTCCTTGAGTTCCTTGAGCTTCTCCTGCGGGAGCCCCTCGAGCTCGGGCTTGAGCTTGCTGCGCCGCTCCACGATCACGTAGCCCATGCTCTCGCACGTGTGCTCGGTGTGGAACCCGCGCAGGAAGATCGAGTTCTTGATCTCGATCTCCGCCGGGGCGGCCTCGGGGGAGCCCACCTGCCCGCCGGCGTGGCTCTTGAGGGTCCGGATCTCGTACGGCGTCTTCTGCCGCTCGAGGTTGACGAAGCCCTGCATCATCCCCTCGACGTCGGCGGCGATACGCTCGTCGCAGACGATGGTTCCCGGGCCCATGCCCTGGAAGTTGCGCTGGCTGCACCAGTACGCGAGGGCGCCGACGTGGTCCATGTGCCCGTGGCTGATGACGGCGTACTTCGACGCGAGCACCGCGCGGGGGCAGGAGCCCATGTCGAAGCAGACGTCCAGCTCGGGGATCTGCACGCACGTCGCCTCGCCGGCGACGCTGGTGCCCTGCACGCGGTAGGGCGGGTGGTAGATGAAGCCGAGGGGGCCCTCGCGGGGCGGAGGCTTGGGGATCATTGCTCGAAACTCCTCGCCGGGACTCTCGCCCCGTGTGGCGCGGTGCATGGTAGCGGGCCGACGCGCGGGGGCGAGCGCGGCCGGCGCGGGATCGCGCGCCGCGCAGGCGGCCGAGCCCGGCGGAAACCCCGCCGGAGGCCGAACACGCCGTGCGCGCGTTCCGCGGCCTGTCATGCCGCGGCGGCGTTCGGCGCTGCGACGGCGGAAGGAGCCTGCGCATGCCACTCGCTCGATCGCTCGTGTCGCTCGCCGCCGCGGCCGCCCTCGCCGCCGGGGCGGCGGGCTCGACGCCGCCCGTCGGGTACCAGGGGCGCCTGGAGTCGGACGGCCGCCCCGTCTCCGGGGACGTCCGGATGCGGTTCACCCTCTTCGACGCGCCGCAGGGCGGGCGCCGGGTCGGCGACGGCGTCGATCTGCCGGCGGTGCCGGTGCGCGACGGGCTCTTCCGCGCGGAGCTGCCGTTCGGGCCCCTCGCGCTCCGCGGGACGGAGCACTGGCTGCGGGTCGAGGTGTTCGACCCGCAGGCCGGCGGCTTCGTCGCGCTGGAGCCGCGGCAGCGCCTCGCGGCCGCCCCGATGGCGCTGGCGCTGCCGGGGATGCGGACGCTCGGGCCGGACGACGGGTTCAGCGTGCTCGGCGGCTCGCCCGAGAACACGCTGATCGCGGGTCTGCGCGGGGTGACGGTCTCGGGCGGGGGCGGGTCGGGGGGGATCCGCAACGCGGGCTTCAGCGACTTCGTGACCGTTTCGGGCGGGGCGAACAACCACGCGGGGAGCGTGGCCGTCGACGGGGACTACGCGACGGTCGGCGGGGGGCTGGGCAACTTCGCGATCGCGCGGCACTCGGTCGTCTCCGGCGGGTTCGACAACACCGCGCAGGGGGCGGGGGCGGCGATCGGCGGGGGCGAGGGGAACTTCACCGACGCGCCGCAGAGCGTGATCTCCGGCGGGCTGAACAACCGCGCCGACGCCCCGCGGAGCACCGTCGCGGGCGGGGAGAACAACGCGGCGGAGGGGGAGGAGGCCGCGGTCGGCGGCGGGTTCGACAACACGGCCTCGGGCGTCGCGGCGACGGTGCCGGGCGGGGAGCGCAACACGGCGGCGGGCCGCGCGAGCCTCGCCGCGGGGTTTCGGGCGCGCGCGGCGCACGACGGGACGTTCGTCTGGTCCGACCGGAGCGGGGGGGAGTTCACGAGCGCGGCGCCGAACACGTTCCTGGTGCGCGCGGCCGGGGGGATCGGGATCAACGAGAGCACGCTGCGCGGCAAGGTGCACCTGCGGCACGGGCGGCTGGAGGGGAGCCAGCGGTGGAGCGTGATCATCGTGAACGACGGCGCTCCGGGGTGGGTCACGGGGATGCGCAACAGCAACGAGGGGTTCTTCGACGTCACGAACGCGGTGGACGGGGGCAGCGGCTTTGCGCGCCTGAACAGCTTCGGCGTCTGGAACACGGTGAGCGACGCCCGGCTGAAGGCGGACGTGCGCCCGATGGAGGACGGGCTGGACGCGGCGATGCGGCTCCGCCCGGTGAGCTTCGAGTACCGCAGCGCGCCCGGGGAGCGGCGGATCGGGTTCGTGGCGCAGGAGGTGCGGGAGGTGCTGCCGTCGCTGGTGACGGAGGGGGACGTGCTGACGATGGACTACGCGACGCTGTCGACGGTGGCGATCGCGGCGATCCAAGAGCAGCAGCGGGAGATCGAGCGGCTCCGCCGGGAAACCGAGCGGCAGGCCTGGCTGCTGGAGGAGGCGCTGCGGCGCCTGGACGGGGCGGCGTCTCAGTCCGCGGCGTCGCCGTCGCCCTCGGAGAACCGGCGCCAGAGCCAGTACGTGAACCCGGAGGCGGAGCAGGCGGCGGCGGGCCCCCAGAGCGCGGGCATGCCGACCTGGGCCGCGGCCGCGACGCCGAGCCACCCCCCGACGACGAAGCCGACGAGCACGCCGCCGAGCGTGGTGGCGCGCCAGCCTTCCGGGCGCTGACCGCGGAAGGCGCGTCCGACCATGACCCCGAGATCGGTGACGATGCCGGTGACGTGGGTCGTCCGGAGGATGAGCCCGTAGTAGGTGCTGGCCATCGCGTTCTGGAGCCCGCAGGCCATGGCGGCGACGGGCACGGCCGCGGGCTGGCGGGCGGTCGCCAGCACCGCCGCGGTGGCCAGGACGAGGCCTTCGAGCATGAGGACGATGCCGTAGCGGCGTCCGGGCTGGAGTTCGGCGGCCTCGAGCAGCGCTCCGCTGAAGACGGAGCCGCCGAAGAAGCCCAGGACGAGCAGGGCGACGAAACGCAGGTCGGCGATCTGCCCGCTGGCGGCGTCGATCGCGAGGCGGGAGGCGGCCCCGCTCATGTGGCTGACGGGGACGTGGTAGTAGGTGAGCAGGACGGCGTTGACGTACCCGGCGATCGCGGCGAGGGAGACGCCCCCCCCGATGAGCCAGCGGCGGAGATCACGGTCCTGGTACGGCAAGTCGAGATCCTATGTCGTCCCTGCGCTTGATCCGCGGCGCCGCGCACGCACGCGCGGCGACGGGTTCCGATCGGGCCGGCGACGGCCGCCGGGGCTCCCGGATGAAGGCGTCGCCGGGAGCCTTTCTTCCCCTGCCGCTCCCCGACCCGGGCCCGGACCGCCGACAAGGAGCGGCTGAGGATCGGCGGGATGGGATGGGATGGGATGGGATGGGGTGGGGTTTCGGCGGAATCGGGGGCGG
>CAYMFP010000186.1:5460-6450 GCA_964389385.1 uncultured Phycisphaeraceae bacterium
GCCCCCGCCCGCCCCCCTGGGGGGGGTTTGTTCGGGGGGGTTGGGTGGGTGTGGGTGGGGTTGGTTTGGGGGGGGGTTTGGGGGGTATGGGGGGGGGGGGGGGGGTAGGCGCGCGGACGGGGGAGGGGCTGGAGGCCTAGCGTGTGTCTGTGATCGCGACTGATTCTCAACAAGTCGTTCCTGTCCCCCCCACGCCCGAGGGAGGGGAGGTGCTGCCGCCCGCGCCGGCCGGGGAGGGGCGCAGCGCGGACGGGGCGGGTGGGGCGGGTGGGGAGGGCAAGGGGCGTTCGGGGGAGTTCGTCGCGATCCTGCGGCGGCTCGGGCCTTCGGCGTGGCTGGCTGGGCTGTGGACGTTCGCGCCGGGGATCTGCGCGACGGTGCTGCTGCTGAACATGAAGCTCGTGGGGGGTTGGCTGACGGACCTCGGGGGCTGGGGCGTGGGGGTGTACGTGGCGGGGTTCATCCTGCTGGCGGGGATCGGGTTCCTGCCGACGTGGACGCAGGCGATCCTGGCGGGGTTCGTCTTCGGGGTGGGCCTGGGGGTGCCGGCGGCGCTGGCGGGGTTCACCGGCGCGTCGGTGATCGGGTATTTCCTGGCGCGTCGGGTGGACGACTGCCGGGTGCGGAACGAGATCGCGCGGCACCCGCGGGCGCAGATCATCTGCGACGCGCTGCTGGGGGGGCGGTGGGCGCGACGGCTCGGGCTCGTGACGCTGGTGCGCGTGCCGCCGAACTCGCCGTTCGCGCTGACGAACCTGGCGCTGGCGACGGTCGGCGTCTCGCTGCCGACGTACGTGGCGGCGACGGCGCTGGGGCTGCTGCCTCGGACGGCCGCGGCGGTGACGCTCGGCTCGCAGGTGGCGAGCCTGGACGAGGTCGAGACGCCGCTGTGGATCAAGGTCGGGGGGATCGTGCTCACCCTGGCCGTGTTCGTGCTGATCGCGCACATCGCGCAGCGGGCGCTGGACCGGGTCCAGAAGTCCGCGGCGG
>CAYMFP010000187.1:0-1074 GCA_964389385.1 uncultured Phycisphaeraceae bacterium
GGGGGGGGGGGGGGGGGCGGAGAACCGGCGGGGGGCGTTGAGGATGCGTCGCCCGGCCAAGCCATCCGCGCCCGCGTTCACGCTGCTCGAGACGATGCTCGCGGTGCTGCTCGGCGGGCTGGTGCTCGCCGGCGTGTTCGGCGTGCTCGGGGCCGCGCAGCGCGGCGAGGCGAACCTCGCGGCGATGCACCGGCAGACGGTCGAACTCGCCTCGCTGCAGGCGGTCTGCCGGCGCGCCTTCGTCTCGCTGCTCATGTCGCGGGAGACCGAGAAGGACATCGCGGACGAACTCGGGCTCGAGTACAACCAGCAGGAGCCGTTCGAGCCGTACCCGCCGGAATCGGAAGACCCCGTCCGCCGCAGCCGCCTGATCCTCGAGCCCGACACGCTCGCCGGGATCGAGATGGGGCGTTTCGGCGAGCGCGGCGACATGCCGCAGCGCCTCGAGCTGGTCACGAGCGTCACGCCCCTCGGGCACGCCGTGCGGACGTTCGCGGCGACCGACGACCGCCTGCTCACCGCCGACGAGGCCGGCGAGCGGTACGCCGACCCGCAGGGCGGCGTCCGGGGCGTCTTCGAGCTGCGCCCGGACGGCGTCCGCGAGGCGTTCATGGCCAGGCACGGCTGGGGCGTCGTCGAGCCCGCGCCCGCCTCGGCCCGCGGCGACGGCGGCTGGACGCTCTGGTGGCGCCCGATGCCGTACGACGAAGTGAAGGAACTCACGGCCGGCGAGGAGCCGACGGAGGAGGCCTACGCCTCGCGCCTCGCCCGGGCCGTCCGCCTCGCCTCCGGCATCACCATGCTCGAGTGGCGGATCTTCCGCGACGGGGAGTTCCACACGCGCCTGAAGGCCCGCGCGGCCGACGCCGTGCCCGGCTACGTCACGCTCGTGATCGAGACGACCCGCGACGTCTACGCCGACTGGATGTTCGAGATCGGCTGGACCACCGGCGGCGATCCCAACGAGCCCTTGGCCGGCGCGGAGGAGGACGAGGAGGGCGATGAGGAGGGCGCCGCCGGCGGGCGCGGGCCGCGATCGGGCGCGGGCGCCGACGGCGGGCGCGGCGGCAGCGG
>CAYMFP010000187.1:1174-6426 GCA_964389385.1 uncultured Phycisphaeraceae bacterium
GGGATGCTCGCCGCGATCGCGCTCGAGCGGTTCGCCGCCCAGACGCTCTCGGTGCAGCGCCAGCTCCGCGGCTACCGCGAGCACCACGTCGGGCGCGGGATCCAGGAGGCGACCTGGGTCTGGATCTCGCGGGCCCGCGGGCCCGGCGGGAACATCCTGGAATCGCTCGGCGAGGACGGGCACGCCTTCGACCTCGCCATGCCCGACGGGACGACCATGCGGGTGTACCTCCGCGACGGGCAGGGAACCCTGCTGACGGACGAGTTCGCCCTCACCGAGGAGCAGGCGATCGACGTGGCGGCCGCGCTCGAGGAACTCGCCCTGCTGGTTCCCCTGACGCAGATGGAGTCGTACACCCGCTCCGTCGGCCCGGTCGCGGTGAGCGCCGGCGGCGCGCCCGAGGCGGTTCTCCGGGCCGTCACGCGGGCGACGCTGGAAGACCGGCGCGAGGCGGACGCGCTCGTCCGCGAACTGCTCGCGGCTCGCGAGGAGGACGGCGCGGTGAGCCGCCAGGAGTTCAGCGCCGCCCTGAGCCGTGCCGACATCGCCCAGGAGGACCGCCAGGCCGTCCTGCGGATGCTCGTCGCCGAGCCGATCCTCTGGCGGGCGGAGGTGGATCTGCTGAACTCCGGCGGTGCCCTGATCCAGCGGTACGCCGGCCTGGTGCAGATCGAGCAGTCCGACGTGATGAACCAGGGCGGGACGTTCCTCACGTTCGAGCAGATCCCGATAGAGTAGAGGCCCGCCCGCCCCGAGCGCCCGCCGTGCGTGCCCGGAGCGGGACGGGGATTCGGACACCGGGAGCAAGCCCCGCCGACCGCGGGCGTTCTAGCCGGGAGACCCATGAAGCACAGGACGGCGACACGCGAGGAAGCACGGATGAGGCTGCGGACGGCCCAGGCCGCCGCCGTCATCCTGCTGGCCGGGGCCGCGGCCGTCGCGGCGGTCGGCGTGCCGGGCATCGGGGGGGACCGGCCCGACGAGGAGATCGGCGTCGAAGCCGTGCTGCGCCGGGCCGATGAACTCGCCCGGGAGCGGCAGGCGACGCGCACCGCCCAGACGCCGGAGACGGAGGTGGTGGGACTCGCCGCGGCCGCGGAGCGGCTTCAACTCACGAAGAACGCCCCCCGCCCGCCGGCGCTGGCCGCCGAGCGCGCCGATGCCGGGCCCACGGGCCCCGTTCCGGACACGACGCCCCCGGATCAGCCGCTCGCGAGCGGCCCGAGCATCGACCTGCGGTACCTGGGGCTCGTGCGCGAGCCGACGCGCAACCTGGCGCTGCTCGCGATGGGCCAGACCCAGCGCATCCTCGGCGAGGGAGCGGGCGCCACCGTCGGCGCCGGGCCGGGGCAGAGCCCGGCCGAGGTCCGCGTGGTCTCGATCCTCGACGACCGGGTCCGGGTTTCGGTGAACGGCGTGGAGCGGGAGGTCATGCTCGCGGCCCGGAGCGGCCCGACGATCACCACGGCCGCGGCGTCGCCCGCGCCGAGCGCCGCCGCGCCCACCCGCCCGGAAATGGGCGTGCGCACGCGCGCAGCCGGGGGCGCGGCCGGCGACGCCTCTTCGCCCCTCGCCGGCGGGCGCGGCGAAGCCGCCCGCATGGGCGAACGCAACGGGCGCGACCGCCGCTCGCTGCGCGAGGCGAACGGCGAACGCCCCGGACCGTCGGAGCGGGAGGGAGCGACGGATGAGCGTCGGTGAACCCCTCGCCCCGGAGGGCGCCCAGCGTGGCTGAGTCGGCCGTCTGCTACCTCGAACGTGCGGAGCGCGGCGCTCTGCTGACGCGCCTGCGTCTGCTCGTCGGCGGGCGCGAACGCACCTGGACGCCCCCCGCGAACGCCGAGGCGCCGGACCGCCCCGGCGACGCCGCCGCGTGGCTCGCGGGCGTTCTCAAGGAAGAGTCCGCCTCGCTCGACGCGCTCGTGCTCGACGCCGACGGGGCCGTCTGCTCCTGGGCTTCCGGGGGCTCCTCGGACCCGGACGTCATCCGCGCCGCCATCGAGCAGCAGGAGGCCGAGCACGCCGGGGACGACGCCGGCGGCGACAACGCCTCCGGGATCGGCGGGCGTTTCCCCGACCTGCCCGGCGAGGTCCGCTTCGAGCCGCTGGCGCCCCCCGAGGCCGCGCGACGCGGGCGCGAAGAGGCCGACACCGCCGTCGCCTCGCGCCTCCCCGTCCTCGCCATCCCCGACGCCCCCGTGCGGCTCCTGCTCGACGAACTCGACGGGCTCGGCGTCCGCCCCGACCGCGTGCTGACGATCTGGCACACCGCGGCCGCCGCGTGGGCCCCGCACGTGCGCCCGGCCTCGGACGGCCGCGTCGTCGGCGAGAGCGCCGGCACGTTGGGCACGGTGCTGCTGGACGTCGCGGGCCGGCTGCTCTGGTGCTGGCACGAGCGCGGGGCGCTGGTCGCGGCGGGGTCGCAGCGCCTCTCGGCCGTGCCCGCGCCCGCGGCGGGCCCCGGGGAGGAGCCGCGGCGCCTGATCGCCGTCGAGCCGGCCGACGCGTCGCGCCTCGTCGCCGAGTGGGTGAGCTGGTCGGCGCAGATCGGCGCGGGCCCGGAGCGCGTGGTCCTCGTCGCGCCGGAAGAGCTGGGCGAAGGGCTCGGGGCGCGGCACCTCGCCGACGTGCTCGAGCGCGCCTGGCCCGACGCGAGCGTGGACCTCCAGACCGAGCCCGACCCGGTCCTCACGACCCTCGCCCGCCTGCAGGACCGCCGCCCCGACGGCAAGGGCGCTCCGCCGGACCCGCGCCGCGCCGTCCTCGGGCTCACGCGCCGCCCGGGCAGGGTGCACCGCGCGATGTACCGCTGGGCCGGGCTGGCCCTCGCCATCGGCGGCGTCGCCCTCGGACTCGTCGGCTGGCGTCTGTACGGCGCGGCCGCGGCGCACCGCGAGGCGGCCGCGGACCTCCGGGCGAACCAGGCCCGCATCATCGCCGAGGCCGCGCCCGACCTCGTCAACGAGTTCGGGCGCGTGACCGACCCGCTCGCGCCGCGCACGCTCGCCGACCGCGCCGCGGCCGTCTCCCGCCCCCCGCCGGCCCTCCCCCGCCCCTACCCGGTGCTCGAGGAGTTCGAGGCGATCACGCTCGTCGCCGGCGCGGGCAACGTGGAGCTGCGCAAGGTCTCCGTCGGCGGGTGGGGCGGGCTCGCCGAGATCACCGCCGTCGTCGAGTCGACGGAGCAGGCCACGACGCTCTTCGAGAGCCTGCGGTCGATCTCCGGCTCCGCGATCACCTGGGAACGCGGCTCCAACTGGCTGCAGCGCCAGTCGGACGGGCGCGTCGAGGTCCGGCTGACCGGCTCGCTGAACCTGCCGGCCTCGCCCGCCGCGGGCGTCGCCGGGACCGCCGCCATGGCGCACGGAGGCGGGCGATGACGCGGCTCTCTCCCGACGACCGTTTCGCGCTCGCCGCGGCCGCGGCCAACGCCGAGCGCTCCAACCGCCCGCGGCACCTGCTCCTCGCTGGCGCGGCCGTGCTCGCGGTCGGCCTGCTCGTCGCCGCGGCGGGCTTCGTCGCGCAGGCGCGGGCGGCCGCCCGGCTCGCGCGGGCCGAACGCGAGCTGGACCGGGTCCAGGAGGCCGCGGTCGCCATCGTCGCGGCCCGGAACAGCGGGCCCGTCAGCGGGGACTTCCCCCCGCCCCCGATCGCGGACTTCATCCCGCGGATGGAACGCCTCTACCGCCAGGCGGGCCTGACCGGGGCCGCCCCCATCCCGCAGGACCGCTCCGAGGCCCGCGTGCCGAGCGCGCCGGAGATCGTCGAACGCTCGTACACGTACAACGCGGTGCGCAGCCAGGACCTCTCCAGCCTGCTGCGGTGGGTGGAACTCGCGCTGCGCGAGTTCCCGGGGGCCCGCGTCTCGCAGATCTCGGTCGAATCCAACGGCGGGCAGTGGGTCCTGGGCGTGGTCTTCTCGAGGTGGGAGCGGAGGGCGGATCGGTGACGGTGAACGCGATGCTCAGAAACTTCCGGACCCTCGTCCTCGCCGCGGCGCTCGCCGGCGCCGCCGGCTGCGCCTCCACCCCGCGGCGCGAGCCGACGCTCCCGCCCGAGCGTCAGACCGCCGCCGCCATGGAGAAGCTCCGGGAAGCGGAACGCGCCGAGCGCAAGGGCGACGAAACGCTGGCCCTGCAGCTCTACCGCGAGGCGATCGAGCTCGACCGCCGCCTCCCCGTCGCCTGGAACGACTTCGGCACCCTGCTCCTCTCCCGCGGCAACTACCTCGACGCCGTGCAGGCCCTCCGCGTCGCCGCGGACCTCGATCCGACCGACCCGCGCCCGCTCTACAACATCGGCACGGCCTACGCCCGGGCCGGCTGGGCCGAGGAGGCCCTGGAGGCGTACGAGTCCGCCCTGCGGCGCGACCCCAACCACCTCCCGAGCCTGCGCGGCGCGGTCCAGAGCGCCAGCCTCCTGAGCCACGCCGACATCCGCACGCTCGAACGCACCCGCCGCGCCCTGCTCATCGAGCGCGACGACCAGTGGCGCACGTTCTTCGAGCGCGAGCGCTTCCGGATCGAGGGCCAGCTCCGCGAACGCCGCAAGGCCGAGAACAGCCCGGTCGGGGCCTGACCCCACCCCTTCCCGCCACCCTCCCTCATCCCCCCCGCCGCGTTACGCCCGCACGACGTCGACCCACATCGCCGCGACGTGGCACGCGCTGCCCACGATCACGAAGCAGTGCCACACGGCGTGGCTGAACCGCAGGCCGCGCCAGAGGTAGAAGCCCGCGCCGACGGTGTACGCCACACCGCCCGCCGCGAGGAACGCCAGCCCCTGCGGCGACATCGCCCGCACCAGCTCGCCCCCCGCCACGACGACCAGCCACCCCATCGCCAGGTACATCGCGGTCGACAGCCCCCGGTGGCCGTTGCCGCGCAGCAGCTTGAAGACGATCCCCGCTCCGGCCAGGGCCCAGATCACGCCGAAGAGGATCCACCCCCACGCCTCCCCGAGCGCCACCAGCACGATCGGGGTGTAGGTCCCCGCGATGAGCAGGTAGATCGCGATGTGGTCGGTCGTCTGGAGCACGCGGCGCCGCCGCGGGCGGCGATTCGCCCGGTACGTCGCCGCGTGGAACAGGGTCGAGGCGAGGTACGTCGCGATCAGCGTCGCCCCGAAGACCGCCAGCGTCGCGATCCGCAGCGGATCCCCGGAGGCGGCGGCCCCCGCGAGCAGCACCGCCGTCGCCCCGACCGCCAGGAGCAGCCCGAGCCCGTGCGTGAGCGCGTTGGCCACGCACTCGG